>CAZTHJ010000066.1:0-6983 GCA_964613565.1 uncultured Dehalococcoidales bacterium
CCTCCTCCTTGGCAAGGAGGCATTCTACCGCTGAACTACTTCCGCTTATAACTTATCCGGCGATCACCATAAACCGGCTTCAAACAAGTAGCCTGCACCATATAATACATGGTGCCGAGGAGGAGATTTGAACTCCTACAGGCTTACGCCCACCACCCCCTCAAGATGGCGTGTCTACCAATTCCACCACCTCGGCATGGCAGGGGCGGCAGGACTTGAACCCACAACCTGCGGTTTTGGAGACCGCTGCTCTGCCAGTTGAGCTACACCCCTAATTATTAAAGTTCTTAAGTACCCCTGGTGCGAGTCGAACGCACGACACGCGGTTTAGGAAACCGCTGCTCTATCCTCTGAGCTACAGGGGCAGGTAACTGCGAATTGCTCTATCGGATTTTTCTAAGTACAAAACCCTCTGGAGTCATATAGACCGGAAACTGGCTCTTGGCAGGTTCTTCAGGTTCAGGTTCAATCTCAGGGCGAAATTTTGGCCGTTCAACCTTAGTCTCGGCCTTTCTCCTAATTTCGGGAATAACAATACCCGATTTGGTTCTGACTTGTTCAACCGACTCTTCTACATCAGCCTTCCTTTTCTTCAGCCGGCTTACAGTCTTCTCCAGATCTCTAACCTGAGATTCAAGCTCTGCATTGTCTTTAGAAGCCGTATCCATTGATAATTTCTCTATTTCATCGGTATACTGCCTGATACGCAGACTATGTTCTTCTATAAGTTTAACCCGTTCGGCCATATCTTTGGCTACAGCCTGAATACCAGAAATCTCAGAATCCATAAGATTCTTCACAATTTCTTCGACTACTGCTCTCTGTGGCTTTTTGGCCATTTTAACCTTCCTCTTTACTTGTAATACCGTATTATGACTTTATTCTCGAACTATATTACAATCGTAATTATATCAATGGGCTATAATCTATGCAAGAATCGTGCCTCAAAATAAATCCAGCCCGATAAATGAGACTATCCTGCCCCGAATAGTATATTATTATATTAATTTCATTGATTATAGCATATAAATTATGAACTCAAGCAATACCCAATTTGTAATGGTTTACCCGCTGCGAAAAGAGGCGAGGCCAGGATGAAGGACCAGGACAATATGCACTACGGCAGGCTGAGCACAGATCTGATCCTGCAGCTCACCAGAATAGTCGGCAGGCCCAATATTTCCACTCAAGAGGATGACCTCTTGAACTATTCAAGGGATGAAGCGGTCTTTGCTCAACGCAGTATGCCGGATGTTATCCTCAAACCGGTGAGCACAAAAATGATTTCTCAGATCATGTCCCTGGCATATGAACACAGCATCCCGGTTACTCCCAGGGGCGGCGGAACCGGAATAAGCGGAGGCTGCATACCGGTTTACGGCGGCATACTGCTTTCACTGGAGAAGATGAGCCGAATCATAAAGATCAATACAAAGAACTTCACAGCTACGGTCGAACCGGGAGTAACTCTCGACCAACTCAACGAGGAACTGATCCAGCACGGGCTATACTATCCAATACATATCGGGCAGATGACAGCCACACTGGGAGGCAACGTGGCAACAAATGCAGGCGGCATGAATGCTGTAAAATACGGCGTAACGCGGCATCAGGTAATTGGCATTGAATCTGTTCTGCCGAACGGACAGGTGATTAACTCCGGAGGGGAATTCGTTAAAAGCTCCACCGGTTACGATCTCACCCAGCTGATAACAGGCTCTGAAGGCACCCTGGCAATCGTCACACGCATTATTCTCAGGATAATGCCCAGGCCGGCCTGCCGGGAAATGCTGCTGGTTCCATTTACCAGTCTGGAAAAGGCCATTGACATCGTGCCTCAGCTTCTGAGATTGAAAACCATACCCATGGGTATTGAATTCATCGAGCGTGATGTAATCCAGGCTGTAGAGAAGCAGCTTGAATATGAACTGCCGAATCATAATGAGGAGGCTTTCCTTATGATCATTATGGAAGGCGACTCGTCAGAAGAGATTATTCAATATTTCGCAGAACTTGAAAATATCTGCCGGCAAAATGGAGCCGTGGAATTTTATGCACCGGTTGATGAAAGGGCAAAGAGAAAACTGGTTGAGTTCAGAGAAAAAATGAGCCCGTCTCTGGCAAAGCTCGGCCCCTGGGAACTGGTAGATGCGGTAGTGCCGAGGAGTGAAATCGCAAATTACATTAGAAAGGTAAAAGGGATAGCAAAGGACTTCAATACCACTATTTTCGCCTTCGGGCATGCAGGAGATGGCAATGTTCACCTGCACCCCACCTGTATAGATCAGGACGAGGAGCAGTGGCGCAGCATGGTTCCGGCAATTATGCAGCGCCTGTATGAGGAATGCACCGCCCTTGGAGGCACCATTTCAGGCGAACATGGCATAGGCAGCGAAAAGAAAAGGTATCTGTCACTTGCACTTAGTGCGGAGACAATAGCTTTGATGAAAAATATCAAGGCCGCTTTTGATCCCAAAAACATACTTAACCCTGGTAAAATAATAGATTAGAGATGTATCAGTACAGCGAAAATTTCAGCCATAAATACAGGCCTGTATTTATGGCTGCTCTTCTGCTGTTATCCTCTCTGGAATTGTTTTCAACCTTTGCCTGCGGCAATACTCCCAAAACAACGATTGCGGGAGATAAAGCGGACATAGACCCCACTGTCAATTACTTTGAGGCTGATTCTTTACAGATTGAAGACGGCCAGCATGCCACGATTAAATGGTATGTCAGCAACGCTACATGGGTCGAAATACAGCCTGGCATAGGAGAGGTGGATTCTGCAGGCAGCATGGTTGTCTATCCCGGACATAGCATTACCTATTTTCTCACGGCCAGGAACGGTTCCGCTGAAGCCAGGTCGGATATCAGCATAGTGGTAACAGCAGCAGCGGAGAAGTCCAATTGTTCCCTGACATCCTGTGACCCGGTCAGTGGCAGAAATCAGGATATCACTCTGCAATGGGAGCAGCTTTGTCTCTGTACGGAATACCGCCTGCAGATTGCCAAAGACCTTCAGTTCTCCATGATAATCTATGACCGCAATAATCTGGTTCCCTATGCTGTCACGTCACCAGGCATGGTCTATCTGGCCGGAGGAATACTCCAATGCGGTCAAACCTATTATACAAGGGTCAGATGCCTGGCAATGGCAGGTGGTCAAAATATCAGAAGCCCCTGGTCACCTCCAAGCTGTATCACCATCGGGTCGGGCAATCAGATTACCGCGCCAAGTCCGTAGATACGGATCAGGTTTTTGCCCGGGATTAATGCCATCTTTTTATTACGTGTATGGCTGTTGCCTTAAAGCTGGCAAAGATTTCCTTGCCGATTGATATATTGAGGTCCTCGGCAGCCTGCCTGGTAATCACACCGAAAAGGGTGAAGCCACATTCCACTTCCAGCCTGACCAGGGAACCTACCATGTTAATCCTTGTGACCCTGCATTTATATACATTCCTGGCACTGCCCGCCTCGCCTGAGAGAGAGTATACGATTACCTCGGGCCTTATGAAAACTTCTACTCTATCGCCCCTGTTTAAATCTGATATCGCATATACCGTTTCACCATTAACATTAATCTGAGCCAGGTCATCCTTTTTATCTACTATTTCACCCGCAAGTATGTTCTCAACTCCCACAAATTCGGCTACCTGCCTGTTAGCCGGCAGGTTAAATATGTCATTTACACTGCCCGTTTGCATTAACTCTCCAGCTATAAGCACGGCCAGTCTGTTTGCCAGGCGCTGTCCCTGTGGCATATTATGTGTTGTCATCACAATGGCAATCCGCTGCTTGCCGATAATTCCATAAAGCACTTCCTCGATTTTTGCCGTAGATACCGGGTCCATATTGGCAGTAGGCTCGTCCAGGAAAACAACTTCTGGTTCTGTAACCAGTGCACGGGCGATGGCCACACGTTGTGTCTCACCTCCGGAGAGTGTCCTGGCACTTCTTCGCCTGTATGATGACATATCGACGAGCTGCAGAGCTTCTTCGGTCTTTCGCTTTACCACCGTATCACTATAGTGCCTCCATCGTAAACCGCAGGCAACGTTATCATAGACACTTATATTAAATAGCACAGGCCTTTGCTGAACGTAAGCCATTTTGCGCCGCACTTCCAGGTGATGTTTTTTTGAGTCTGTAGCCCTAATACCATTGAAAATCATTTCTCCCGAGGACGGCGCTTCCAGCAGGTCGAGTATGCGTAATAAAGTAGTTTTACCCGCACCTGTTGGACCGATTAGTGTAAAGACCTCCCCTTTGTCAATCTTTAAATTGACGCTCTTCAGAATTTCCCTGCCGTCATACCTCTGGCATATATTCTTTGTTTCGATTAAAGACATATAGAAATTACCTCTGCTGCAATCTGTTAAGAGCAATATTAACCAGTAAAGCCAGGAAAATAAGAATGAAGCCCAAAGCTAAAGAGATCTCAATATCGCCTTTTGAAGTTTCCAGAGAAATTGCAGTAGTAATCACCCGGGTAAAACCCCTGATATTGCCACCTACCATCAACGCCAGCCCAACTTCGGAGATGGCTCTGCCAAAACCCATGGTAATAGCAGACAAGATGGCATATCTGGCTTCAGTAATAACCTGGAAAGTGGCCTGAAAACGGCTGGCGCCCAAGGAGAGGGCAGTTTCAAATATAGCTTTGTCCACACCGCTCAAGGCAGCGATCACCAGTCCCAATATTACAGGAGAAATCAGGATTACCTGGCCGATGATCATGATAGCGGGTGTAAACATAAGCTCCAGCCCACCCAGAGGGCCCGTGCGCGAAAAAAGTATAAACATAAACAATCCCACCGCTACAGTAGGTATACTGTAAAATGTCTGGATTATATTGATCAATACCCGCTTTCCCGGAAAACGCTTGAAATGTATCAGGCTACCCAGAGGTAAACATATAATAGTTGCGATAAGACATGAGGAAATAGAAATAGCCAGTGTCCTGCCCGTTATTCCCAGAACCTCCGGGTCCAGCGTTACTATCAGATTTATAGCTTTAATAAATCCAGACCAGAATTCGTTCAATATAACCTCAAATACTCACTCCAAGCGCTAATTATGATCGAGGTCGCCAGGAAAGGCAACTGGCGACCTCCGAAGAAAAGAAGACACTTAGTCGGTGTTCTATTTATTGAACAGGTTTCATATTTTCGTCCATGTTTGGACAAGCCGGGAATGTGCAGCCGCCATCGGTAATGGGATTGAACAATGGGCCTCCAAATTCCTTAACCCCGTAAGTTCCAACAAGCTTTTGTACTTCCGGAGAAATCAGCCAGTTGATGAATTTATTGGCCAGATCAATCTTTGCAGTTTTAACTTTTTCTGGACTGATGGCCATGGCATTATAGATATTAAGAGTTGCTTCGGACGCCCCGGTAACCAGACCGACCAGATCTATTTTGCCTTTAAAGGATAAAAAGGTAGAACCGTCACAAAGAACGTAGGATTTCTGCTGGTTTGCCATTATCAGGGTTGGACCCATACCACCACCAGCTTCTATGTACCACTTGCCAGATTTCTGTATGTCTTCGTATTTGAAACCTGCCGATGCCCAGAGACGTTTTTCTGCGCCGTGTGTACCTGACCCGTCACCACGGGAAACGAATTTTACTTTATTGGCATCCTGCATTCCCGCATCATATATTTTTTTGAAGGCCTCGGCAGGAGTCAGACCCTTAATACCCGCAGGGTCATCAGCAGGACCCGCGATCATAAAGAAGTTATAGGCAAAACTTCTGCGATTGACGCCAAATCCTTCCTCGATAAATACCTTCTCCTGATCAGGATCATGAACGATGACTGCGTCCACATTGCCGTTCCTTCCATTATTCAAAGCGGCTCCGGTTCCGGCATATACTATGTCCAGCTCCACATTCGCTTCCTTTTCGAAAATAGGCTCAAGGTAATACCAGAGCCCTGTGTCATACAGGCTGGTAGTAGTAGCAATTTTGAATCTTGTTTTGGCTTGAACCAGAGGATATGAATCCGAGGATGTTGCCACCGCTGTTGTACTCGTAGAAGTTGGACTGGCTGGAGCTGGTTGTGCAGGAGCACAGCCAGTAATACTGAGCATCAGGGCAATTATCAATACTATGCTAAAAAGTAGAGCTACTTTTTTGAATGGGATGAACTTTTTCAGATCTTACTCCTTTGATATAGTTTTTATCTGCTATAAATGAAAGAGCACCTCAAGGAGGTGCTCTTAGCTTGACAATTACCATTATGTCACTCTCCTTTCCAAATGGGAGGCATAACCGTTTCCAGTTATACCCTGCCGTCCATATTCCATGATTAAACAGTTAGGAAATATGGCTCGGAGATTGAAATATTCAGTTGAACGCTGGTCAATCTATCATAATTTCCCAGGCTTGTCAATTGTCTGGAAAGTAAATTAATCTATGCCAATCATTACATTGGAGGCCTTGATTATGGCGTAAACCTGCTTGCCTTTTCTGAGCTTTAGATTCTGCACTGATTCTCTGGTGATGATGGCGACTATATCCACACCACCAGCAATTTCAAGAATTACCTCAGAATTGACTGCTCCCACCTTTATCTCTTTGATTTTCCCCTTGAGGACATTCCTGGCGCTGATCTTCATGAATGCACCTCCTGTATTAATTTAAGCACCAACTCAATAATGATGCTTTCCCAAAGATCACAGAGAGCTTAATAATTTATTATATACATTTTCGTATTTCTTTGCTGATAAACGCCAGGAGAAATCCATCTGCATAATGCGTTTTGCAGCTTCCTGCCAGCGTATTTTGTGAACAAATGCATTAATCCCCTGCATAACAGCTTCTACCAGGGCTTCAGATGAATAATCAAGAAACATAAACCCGTTCCCTGCAGTAAGGTCGCCATTGAACTGTTGAACGGTATCTACCAGCCCTCCCGTATACCTGACAATCGGTATGGTTCCATACTTCATGGCAATTAACTGCCCCAGGCCGCAG
>CAZTHJ010000067.1:0-6879 GCA_964613565.1 uncultured Dehalococcoidales bacterium
CGGCCGGTCCCTCACCAGGATATAGTTCAATCCTGCCACCACTACGGCTGTGACTCCCAGACACATCCAGCCGGCACGCCAGTCGAAGGCATTCACGATCAGCGGCATGGAGGTGCTCAGCGCTACGATGCCCATAGCGCTGCCCAGGTCCATCATAGTCAGCGCCGTGCCCCTCCGCCTGTCGCTGACCCATCTCTGGATCAAAGGTATTAGCGGCGTCCAGCAGGCGGCATGTCCCAGTCCCGCAATGGCAAAGAACAAGCTAGCACTGAGAATGGATGTGGAAAACGACATCAGAAAAGCTCCCACCCCCATGATAAAGGCAAAGATAGCCAGTATCTTCCTGATATCGAATTTATCCGACATCAGACCCAGCAAAGGGGCAAAAATGGTATAGGTGATGAAATAGGAGCTATAGATAACACCCGCTTCAGTCTTGGAAATTTGCAGCGCGGGCAGCATTTCCGGCAGCAGCATGCCATAACCGTACCTGATAGCGAAGGCAACGAAGACGGTTAAGAATCCGGCGATGATGACGGCAACGGTACGTTTATGCATATTTAGCTATTCTGCCTCCAGACTGTATCACGGAAAATGTACCGAGCGATTTTTGCCAAAGTTAATTTGCCTTATCTGAATGGGTTCACATCATAGAGTGACAGTATAACAATTTAAATCGGGTTTGGCATCAGGCGATGATAATTAAATCGAGTACCACAACCTCTATTTTTAAGATACCGGCTGAGGAACACCGTCCCTATTAAGCAATATTAACAGTCTGCGGCCGGTATTAATTATCTATGTTCCTTGACCCAGGTAGGCGCTGATGACATCCTCATTACATTTGATTTCCGCTGGTGTACCTTCAGCAATTTTGCGTCCGAAGTTGAGGACTGTAATTCTATCCGCAAGATCCATGACCACGCTCATATCATGTTCGATTAAAATAATAGTACGGATGCCGTTTCGCAGCACCGGCGTATCCGGATACGTGGCACCCTGCCCCTCGAATACATCCAGAATAAAGCGCGCCATGTCCTCTTTTTCCTCTAGATTCATGCCCGCCATAGGTTCATCAAGCAGCAGCACCTCCGGCTCCAGTGCCAGAGCCCTGCCTAGTTCCACCCGCTTTCTCATACCATACGGCAATACGCCCACCTTCCGTTTTCTAATGGATTCAATTTCAAGAAAATCAATAATTTGCTCTACAGTTGCGCGGTGCTTGACCTCTTCATTACGCGCCCAGCCAAAATATATTGCACCAGTAATAAAATTCTGTTTCATATGTATATGGCGGGCTGCCATAAGATTATTCTCAGAGTCCAGTCCCGTATAGAGCTCAATATTTTGAAACGTTCTGGCTATTCCCAGTCTGGCAATTTTATCAGGTCTCAGCCTGGTTATTTTCTGTCCCTTGAACCATATTTCGCCTTCCTGCGGTTTATAAAATCCACTAATGCAATTTAGCAAAGCAGTCTTGCCTGCCCCGTTTGGTCCGATTATGGCTGTGATTTCATTTTCCCGTATATCGATATTGATATTTGCGAGGGCCTTTACGCCACCGAAACTCAATGAAAGGTTTTCGATATGTAACTTAACAGATTTCTCTTCAGCAATCATTTTAGCCCCCTTGTATCAGCCCTTTACTTTAATAACTGCCTGTTTATGAAATGCGATCGCCTGAAATTGACTTGATATTTATTACTGAAAAAGTATCAACAATATGAACACTTGCGGTTTATGGAACAAAGTTATATCATATCTGTACTGAAAAGTATATCACAAAGTGCGACCTTTATTTTAGAGTTTCATATTCGACTTTTGCTTGAGTCATCTATTTAAGGAGAATTATCATTTAGTTTGAAGCTAAAAATGATATGCCAAAATTGATTAACTGCTACATGACAAATGATTATTAAATGCTGATGACTGAAGATTAATAACCACAAGACTTTGCTTTTATTAAGACATTTCAGGTCTTCGATATTATTTGCGCTAATAGTGGGGATTTAGAAGATAGTGTTAAAGGTAAACAACATCGAAGTCGTTTACATGAATGTCATTCAGGTATTACGCGGGATATCCCTTGAAGTTGGTGAAGGCAAAATTGTAGCTTTACTGGGCGCCAATGGCGGCGGCAAAACCACTACCTTAAAAGCAATCTCAGGCCTGCTCAAAACTGAGGGCGGATCGATTCGCAACGGCAGCATCTATTTCAACGACAAGCAGATAGACAAATATGATCCCAGCAGCATTGCCTCTATGGGTATCAGCCAGATCATGGAAGGCCGTCGGGTACTGGAACATATGAGCGTGGAGGATAATTTGCTTGTCGGGGCATATATCCGCAGAGACCGCGCCGGTGTTAAACAGGATATGGAAATGGTTTTTCACTATTTTCCCAGATTAAAGGATATGCGGCGGCGGACTAGCGGTTATTTATCCGGCGGTGAACAACAGATGATGGTCATTGGCAGAGCCCTTATGGCAAGCCCCAAGTTAATGCTGCTAGATGAACCCTCACTCGGGTTGGCCCCCCTGCTGGTAAAGGAAATCTATGATATTATCTTCCGCATTAATGCCGAAAGAAACATGTCAATGCTGTTAGTGGAGCAAAATGCCAGAGCGGCTCTGGGAATAGCATACTACGGTTACGTGATGGAAAACGGCAAAATAGTAATGGATGGGCCTGCAGAAAAGTTACGGGATAATGAAGATATCAGGGAATTCTACATGGGATTGTCTGGTACTGGCTCTCAAAAAAGCTATCACGATATCAAACATTATCGTAAAAAGAAGAGGTGGCTTATCTAGTAATCAGCCGGATAAAATAATTTATGGTGAGGGATTTGGAGAAAATAGCTCAGGAAAAGGGCGATACCTGGCCCAAAATACTTCGTAATAACTATAAAACATACGCGGATAATGGTATCGCTATGCGTACCAAGCGGCATGGTATCTGGCAGAGACGCACGTGGAAAGATTATTACATGGAGACCAAATATCTGGCCCTGGGTATGCTGAGCATGGGTTTTGAACCTGGAGACAAAGTTGCCATTATCGGAGATAACTCGTTTCAATGGTATTGCGCTGAATTGGCTGCTCAGGCGAACCATGGCATTGCAGTCGGTATGTACTCAGACTTATCGTCTGAGGAGATTAAATATATACTGGCAAACTCGCAATCCAGATATGCAATTGTTGAGGACCAGGAACAGGTAGATAAATTATTTGAGGTTATGCCTGACCTGGGCCGGCTGAAGAAGATAGTTTGCTGGAATTATAGAGGTCTGGCTCATTATGAGCATACCATTCTTATGGGGTATGAGGAAGCATGGGAGTGCGGGAAAGAATACGAGAAGTCTCATCCTCATATTTTTGAAGATAATGTCAGTGGAGGCAAGGCTGAAGACATATGCTCGATTGTTTATACATCAGGTACAACCGGGATACATCCCCTGGGCACCCTGCATTCCTTCAAGACATTAATGTCGAATGCTAACGCATATCTTCAAAAAGACCCATGGCGCGAGGGAGATAATATTTTCCTCTACCTGCCCCCGGCCTGGATAACTGAACAAATATTTGGAATATGCTGCCACCTTCTTTCCGCCAGCACATTGAATTTCGCGGAATCCCCCGAGACCCAGCAACAGGATATGAGAGAAATCGGCCCTCATATATTGCTTGCCAATTCTCGTATCTGGGAAGGACAGGCAGCCAAAACCCAGGCGCGTATTGCAGGTGCCAGAGGCTTGAAGAAATATGCCCGGGAGAAATTCCTGCCACCTGGATACAAGATGGCAGATATGCAATTTTCTCAAATAATAGCTGGGAAATTCTTTAAGCTCTTGCATGGATTCAGTAATCTGATATTATTCAGGCCGCTCAGGGATAGCCTGGGATTGTCGAATATCAGAGTCTGTTGCAGTACAGGCGCACTTCTCAGCCCTGATGTTATCAGGTTTTATCATGCATTAAATATTCCCCTGAAAAGCATCTACGGGTCAGCGGAGACAGGAATTTTATCCTGTGCGGTTAATTCAGATATACGACTGGATACCCAGGGCAATGTTTTACAGGGAATCCATGTAAAAATAACGGAAGAAGGTGAACTGATCTGCCAGCACCCCGGCATGTTTCTTGGTTACCAGACAAACGAAACCCATGGAACCGATAGTGTAAAAGGCGGCTGGGTATATACTGGCGACACTGCCAAACTCACGGAAGATAATCACCTTATCATCATTGACCGCATGAACGACATAGTGGAACTGGATACTGGAGACAGGCTGTTGCCCCAGTCAATTGAAAGCCGTTTAAAATTCAGCCCGTATATTAAAGACGTGTGGGTTCTCGCCGGTAACAAAAAACAATATATAACAGCTTTTATCGTAATTTATTATGATAATGTCGGAAAGTGGGCTGACCGGAGGAAAATAACTTATACCACATTCGCTGACCTTGCCCAGAAGAAAGAGGTTTATGAACTAATAAAAGGCGAAATCGTCAAATTCAATACAACTCTGCCGCCAAATCTGAGGATTAAGAAATTTGTTAACCTTCACCGCGAATTTGAACCTGATGAAGGAGAGTTAACCAGAAATAGAAAGTTGCGCCGGTCGTTTCTAGCAGAACGCTATAATCCACTCATCAAGGCTATATATGAAGGCACACAGGAAGGCACCGTAGCTTCCCAGATAAAATATCGTGATGGTAGTACGGGGACGGTGACGGCGGTAATACATATTGAGTCTATTGAGGAGGTTAGTTAGTGGATTTCTTCCTTCAATTAGGTGTGACAGGTTTTGCGCTGGGCATGGTATATGCGCTAATTGCGATTGGATTTGTCATCATCCTCAAATGCTCTGCCGCATTTAATATCGCCCAGGGGCACTTTGTAATGATTGGCGGTTACCTTGGTTATACATACCTTGTTGTGTTCCACCTGCCTATCTGGGCTACTTTAATACTCGCTATCATTACTGCCAGCATCATCGGCCTCTTGCTGGAACGTTTTACGCTTCGTCCTTTAATCGGCCAGCCTGTGCTGGCAGTCATCATGATGACTATTGCATTATCAACCGTATTTGAAGGTGTTGCGGGTCTCATCTGGGGTGGAGAGTACAAGACCTACCACGGTCTATTGCCAGCCCTCTCATTGAAAATTGGCAACATCTCTCTGCCCTCCGAATCACTCATCGGTCTGATCGTCTCTGTGATTATCGTTGTCCTTCTGCTCGCGTTTTTCCGCTATACCAGGATGGGGCTGGCCATGATGGCAACTGCAGGAGACGAGCAGGTAGCTCAGAGTTCAGGAATCAGAGTCACTACCGTATATGCGCTCTCCTGGGTCATCTCATGTATTGTTGGCGTTATCGGTGGAATTCTACTTGGCGGCGTGTCCGGAGTGATGATACCACTGGCCGAAGTTGGCCTGAAAGCTTTTGCCGTAGTCCTGCTCGGAGGTGTTAATTCAATCGGTGGAGCAATTCTTGCAGGTATTATCCTCGGTGTCAGTGAAAACGTAGCTGCGGGTTATCTCGATCCGTTGTTGCCCGGTGGCGGCCTGGCACATGTATTTCCCTTTATTCTAATGATCGTGGTTTTGACCATCCGTCCATATGGTCTGTTTGGTCAAAAAAGGATTGAAAGGATTTAAGAAATGAGCCAGCCTTGCGGTGTCTTTGAAGAAAGCTATGCACAGGATGGTGCAATTTTTCGCACCAGGACACAGTGGATCATACTGCTAGCCTTTCTGATAATCCTGTTTACCGGACCTTTATACCTGGATAACCGTTTGATGACCATGGTGACCTATGTGGGAATTACGGTCATAGCAGTACATGGGCTGAACATCCTGACCGGCTTATGCGGTCAGATTTCCATGGGACATGCCGCCTTTTTAGCGGTAGGTGGTTATACCTCAGCCGTACTCTGCGCAAAGCTTGGTTTTTCCTTCTGGGCCGCACTCCCCTGTGCCGCTCTGGCAGCCGGAGTGGCAGGTTTAATTTTTGGTTTACCCTCCCTCAAAATTAAAGGGTTTTATTTGATCATGGCAACGCTGGCAGCTCAATTTATTATTATCTGGGTAATAGTACAGCTGCGTGATATTACCGGGGGGCCGGACGGTTTGTCCACTCCCAGACCACAAATAGGAGACTTCGTTTTCAAATCCAAAGCCAGCTACTATTATCTTGTGATGGTATTTGCCTGCCTGGCAACATATTTTGCCAAAAATCTGGCCAGGTCAAGAATAGGCAGGGCTTTCATCGCCATCCGAGATAATGACATAGCCGCTGAGGTCATGGGCATAAACCTGTGGGTCTATAAACTGATGGCTTTCTTCATCGGCTGCCTTTTTGCCGGTGTAGCAGGGTCTCTTACCGTTCACTATTATGCATTTGCATCCATTGACCAGTTCACCTTTATGAACTCGGTCTGGTATGTCGGCATGTTGATCGTTGGCGGTATGGGCAGTACAGCAGGTGCAATCTTCGGTGTAATCTTTTTGAAAATACTGGAGGAACTGGGGTCAATGCTGGGACCACTACTGCCAACTGCTATCTTTGTCCCACAGGCTGCCGCTTCCATCAGTCTTATACTGCGCGGATTGGTGATTGTACTGTTCCTTATTTATCAACCCAAAGGATTGGCCCACTGGTGGGACACAGTTAAATCATACTATCGGTTATGGCCCTTTTCATTCTAGTGTAAGGAGGTGATTTGTTTATAGAAGAATATTATTTTCAGCCCGTTAACATCTAAATTAAATTGTTGAGGAGGTATGTCGATGCTAAAAAGATTGGTATTGGTCTTAACAGCTGTTATTCTGCTGGTTTCACTAATCCTAACCAGCGCATGTGGACCGTCACAGCC
>CAZTHJ010000068.1:0-6833 GCA_964613565.1 uncultured Dehalococcoidales bacterium
CGCGAGTTGCTTTTTTTTGTGCAATGAGCCACCGCAGCCTGAAAGCATAAGTAATAATACAAATTCCTTTTTCATTTGGTATACTGCTTATAGTACAAAGTCTTACTTTTTATAGTTCTTAAGCTTAAACTAGATAAAAAAGTGGACCTGAGGATTGCATACCATGATTCCTGCAGCCTGACGCGCCTGAGTGATCCATGGACTCCCTGGAAAGGCGAACGCGGCCTGTGGGGAATGGTATCACCCGACCTGGAAAGAAGACGTGGCACTCACGGGCTGTACCAGCAGCCAAGAGATATTCTGTCCCAGATTCCAGGTATTGACCTGGTGGAAACCATACGCAAAAGGGAAAATGCCTGGTGCTGCGGAGCCGGCAGGGGAACTGTTGAAGCATTTCCGGAGTTTGCAGCATGGACTGCAGGGGAAAAGATCAAGGAGGTCAATGAAACAGGCGCCGAGGCTATCGTTTCCACCTGCCCTTGGTGCAAAGATAATTTTAAGAAAGCCATCCGCAAGTCCGGTGACAAACTTAAAGTATATGACATGTCTGAAATCATTCTTGCGGCGCTATCGCGTTAAGGAGGTTAAACTATGGTATTCAACAAGATAACCAAAGATAAATATAGAATCCTGGAAACAATCGTTGGGGAGGAAAATATTTCCAGCGATCCCGCCATCTGCGAAGGCTATCGCTCCGGGCCCGGCGGCTATGAGAGCGGTCTTGGTTATGAGCGGGTGATGACAAAAATACCGGGCTGCGTCATCATGCCCCTGACTACGGATGAGGTTCAGCAGATCGTCAAGGTCTGCAACCGCTACAATATCGCCTATGTCCCCTACAGCACAGGATTTTACGGGCCGCGCTCGCACCCGCATGTTGAAAATGCCCTGCTCATTGATCTCAAACGCATGACCGAGTTTGAAATAGATGAAAGGCATCTTTATGCGGTGGTAGGTCCGGGCATCGTCTATTCGCAGCTCCAGGAGGAATGCCTCAGACGTGGTGCGTATGTCGTTATCGGAGGCGGCGGCGCACAGGCCAGCGTGATCGCCAATTTAATTGGCGACGGCTGGTCTCCCCTCAGCCACAGAATTGGACTCCCGCACAGGCGTATACTGGGAACCGAGCTGGTCCTGCCCGACGGAGAGGTGGTTAGAATGGGATCTCTGGCCACAGGCAGCGATCCGTTCTGGGGCGAGGGGCCGGGTCCTGATCTGAGAGGACTATTGCGCGGCTATACAGGCCTGCGCGGCTGTCTGGGCATCGTGACCAAAATGGCAGTAAAGGTCCTTCCCTTCCAGCCTGAAAAACTAGAGCCCAGCGGCATATCCCCGAATACAACACTGCTATTGCCGCCAAAACGCGTCAAGTGGATCAATTTCACCATGCACAGCAAGGATGCCATGGAGCAGGCTATGTACGATATCGCGCGTGCCGAGATTGCCGGTGCTGTTACCAAGGTGCCGCTTTTCTGGCGGGCTATCGCCAAAGCCAAGGATAAAGAGGATTTCTGGAGGCTGTGGTCGAAAGAGAATGAGGATACCATCCATAATTTCTTCGTCCTGCGCGTCCTGCTGATAGCCTTTACATGTGAAGAGCAAATGGAATACGAAGAGAATGTCTTGATGGATATTATGAAAAAATACGGGGGGGAACCCAGGCAGACACGCCCGTCAGACGAGTCATGGATCAAGAATGCCGACTCGGCAGGCATGTGGCTTATGTGCGGCAGCTATGTCTCGGTTGACTATGTCATCGAGACCATCGAACATGCCGTCAAGCACGGCCCCGCCTATGCCGAATTGAAGAAGGCTTATACTCCGCCTCTAATGCCGGACTACGGAGATCCGGGCTGGTTCCAGAGCTTTGAGCTGGGGCATCAGGGTTATTCCGAGTTTCTCGTTTATTGGGATCAGGATGAAAATACGGATGGCGTGGATCACTTTTACCTGGAGACCTCCAAGATGAATATCCGCCATCGTTTTTATACTTCATTGCTTGGGCCTCATCAGCCGCTTGGACTGACCGGCCCCAAATACGGGCCCAACTATCACAAGTGGGTGATGGATTTCAAGGAAGAGTTTGATCCCAAGTGGGTGAGCCATCCTCCCGTACCTCTGGCCCATGATGAATTCGTGGAAAGGGCAAAATGGATGAAACCCTTGAAAGACTGGAATACCCCTCAGATAATCAAGGATAAAATGAAGGAACTTTCCGCCAAAAAGTAAAAATATTATCAGCATTGTGGCATAAAAGCCGGGCCATTATTCACCCGGCTTTTATTTTTCCCCCGTAAATGCTTAACTTATTATAATGCGAAGATTTATATCAACTATTATCCTTGCTGCTGGAGAGTCTAAACGGATAGGCCAGGCAAAACAGTTACTGCGGCTGGGTGAAAATACTATCCTTGAGCATACTCTGCATAACTATATGGCTTCCCGATCCGAAGAAATTATCCTCGTATTAGGTTACAGGGCTAATGAAATTTTGAAATTGATTCCGCAGGAATCCATTATAGCAGTACAAAACCCGGAATACTCCAAAGGCATGAGTAAATCCATTATTCACGGATTGTCACATGTTAATCCGAAGGCAGATGGTATTCTTATAGCCCTCGCTGACCAGCCTTTTATCGATACAAATACCATTAACCGACTGATTACAGCTTTTTTGAAAAGCAATAAGGGTATCATCATACCACTATATAGAAACAAGCGAGGCAATCCAGTCATCTTTTCTGCCGCTTATGGGGAGGAGCTAATGAATTTGAGTGGCGATACCGGGGGCAGGGAGATAATTAAAAGACATCATTATGATATCCTTGAAGTACCAGTAGAATGCGAGGGGGTTGTCCTAGATATTGATACTCTGGATGAATATAGACAGGCAATGGGCAAATTGAATAAACAGACCCGAATCTAACCTCCTCCCAGCATCTGTTCTATAATAATGATCTCTTCCGTATCCTGACCTATTTCGGATATAACCTGCTGCGTCCTGGCATCTATTACCAGACCCCCCATGGGATCGTTATAGGTATTTTCCAGTATTTTTTGCGCTTCTGAAGTGTCAACCTGCCTGATTTCACTTTTGCCCATTATGCGAACTTTGATCATTATCGTCTTGCCCCTTCTTCGGAAAAGCAGCTATTTTGATCTCTTGCCTTTAAGTGCCCTGAAAACCTTTTCCGGAGTAACCGGCAATTCAGTAAACCATACTCCGGTTGCATCATGTATAGCGCTCACAACAGCCGGCGGGGTACTGACAATACTGCCCTCCGAAGCCTCTTTGGCACCGAATGGGCCGTCAGGATCGTCTGTTTCTATATCTATCAGTTTTATATCAGGCACATCCGTGGCATGGGGCATCTTATAGTCGAGAAAAGTCGGATTTAATGTACGTCCCTTACTGTCAGTAATAAAATCCTCATAAAGCGTCTGGCCCAGGCCTTGAATTGCACCTCCCTCGATTTGGCCCTCGGCCTGAAGCGGACAGAGCAATCTGCCGCAGTCTGAAGCTATGGTAAAATCAGTAGCAGAGATCTGGCCGGTTCCTATATCCACACACACCCGGGCAGACTGTGCCGTAAAGCTGTAGTTAACACCCCCATTGCCCGTTCCTGAAGTCAGGTCCAGCGGATCCACCCCGTAACGGGAGTATCCTGTACCCAGAATTACCGCACCGGTTTGTGCATAGCAGGCTATCTTTGTCAGCCGCTCAAAAGGCATATTCTTTTGCGGGTCGTTTTTTAAACATACCTGCCTCTCCCGAATTTCAATCTCAGCGGGTGTAACTTTCCATGTCTGCGCCGCTGCATCCAGAAGCTGCCGCCTTGCTTCACGTGCTGCAATCTGTACAGCCTGCCCTGCCAGTATGGTTACGCGACTGCCATAGGAACCTGGATCAACGGGGGTATATGCAGTATCCACGCGTTTAATATCCACATCCTTCAGGTTTACTCCCAGCTCTTCAGCAGCGATGGCACATAAAACCGTGTCAGAGCCCTGTCCGCAATCAGTTGCTCCTGTCAGCAGATTCACCGTACCATCTTCACAAATCCTTATGATAGCGGCACAGGACTGATGCCCCTGCTGCCTGGCTCCGCCTAAATAAGTCGTGCCTGAGATACCCGTACCCCATGCAATTTCTCCCGCTTTCTTTGGCTTGCCATCCCTGTCTTTCCAAAGGTGATCATTGCCTATCTCGCGAAGAGCTCCCTTCAGTCCGCAGGTTTTAACCGTCAATTTATTGATGGTCTCATAGACCTGGCCCTTCCCGATATCAGGGATTACATTTCTCATCCTCATTTCCATGGGGTCAATGCCCATCTGCTCCGCAATCATATCCATCTGCACTTCCGCCGCAAAGCGCGAATGCGTAACACCGTGCCCGCGCATGGCAGCCTGTATAGGCTTGCTGGTAAAAACCCTGTAAGCATCATATCTGAAATTGGGCAGATGATATGGGAGAGTAGTGAGGAAGCCTGCCAGATACATGCTGAGAGGGCCAACAGCGGTGTATCCGCCACCATCGGCGATAACCCTGTGCTGGATAGCCTTCAGCTTGCCATCTTTATCCACACCCATTTTGCTATAGACAATCATGCTATGACGCCGCCGGCTGGTAGATAATTCCTCCTCCATGCTCTCAATCCACTTCACCGGTTTGCCTGTCATCCTGGATAACAAAACAGAGCAGAAATCTCCTGCCAGCGAGTCATTTTTGGTACCACCAAATCCACCCCCAATGAAAGGCTGTACTACCCGTATTTTACTTAAAGGCACCTTAAAACAAGCCGCAAGATGCCGGTAATGGAAGTAGGGACTTTGCTTGGCAGGCCATACGGTGATATAGCCAGTGGGGTCATAACAGGCCAGTGTCGCAGGAGGTTCCAGATAACCTTTTGTAGCCAAGGCTGTTTTAAACCTGTCCTCGCGCACAATGAAAGATTCGGCAAAAGCTTTTTCAACATCTCCAAAATTCCAGTGGTACTCCACGCTGATATTGTTCTTCACATAGTCATGAATGCGGGGCATGCCATCCTGCATGGCCGCCTCGGGATCCAGCAGTACAGGTAGCTCTTCATATTCAACTTTAATCAGGTTTGCAGCCTTTTCGGCGGTAGCTTCATCTATAGCAGCAACCGCTGCCACAGCTTCAGCCATGTAGCGAACTTTATCCGTAGCCAGAGGTGATTCATCGCGCGATGTGGTAGTCCACCCCCATGTCCAACCACCAAAATCCTTTCCCGTAACAATAGCTTTTACGCCTGGCAACTTTGCCGCACGCGCAGTATCAATAGACAATATTCTGGCATGTGCATAAGGACTCCTGAGCAACTTACACCACAACATGCCCGGCAGCGCATAGTCAGCAGCATATTTAGCCTGCCCCGTTACCTTTTCCCTGGCATCAACACGGGGAAATCTTTTACCCAGTACCGATAGTTCCATGATATTACTTACCTCCCATGTTTCTGGCTGCCGTCTTGATTGCCGCAAATATCTTTGTATAGCCGGTACACCTGCACAAATTGCCCGCAATTCCCTGTCTGATCTCATCATCTGAAGGGTTGGGATTTCTATCAAGCAGCACCTTGGCAGACATTATCATGCCGGGCGTACAAAATCCGCATTGCAGCCCACCCTCCTGCATAAAAGCCTCCTGGATGGGATGGAGCTTGTCTCCCTGCGCCAATCCCTCTATAGTGATAATTTCCTTGCCATCCGCTTCAATGGCAAGCATGAGGCAGGAATTATAAGTCCTGCCTTCAATTATTACCGTACAGGCACCGCATTCTCCAAGCCCACACCCTTCCTTGGTACCGATCAATCCCAGATCCTCACGCAGTACCTCCAGCAAAGTGCGCTGAGGTTCGATTGCCAGGTCAAAAATATTTCCATTCACATTGAGCTTAATCTGTTTCATCATCTGCACCTCTAATTGCTTGTTAATTGACTGATAGCTCTGCGCAGCAAAACTGCAACCATTTCCCTTCTATATTCTGCTGAAGCACGATGGTCATCAATGGGTCTGGTTTCCGCTGATGCTATCTTTGCTGCTTCTGCAATAATATCCAGGGTTAATTCACAACCCTGCAGGAATTTCTCTGCCTTTTTGGCCCTCATAGGCGTTGGGCTGACCGCCCCCAGCGCAATACGAGCCTTTTTTATCTTGCCCTCGATATAATCAATCAGTACAGCAACACCTACCACAGCTAAATCCATGGAATGCCTTGGGGAAAGTTTTATATATATAGCACGGCAATTGTCTGGCGGCAGCGGAATCCTTATCTCTGTCAATATTTCTTCTCTGGTCATGACAGTCTTATTCGGACCCTTAAAAAAACTGCTAACAGGTACCTCACGGGCTGAGCCATGCTTAACCAGCTTCAGTTTGGCCTCCAGTACGAGCAGTGCCGGGGCGCAGTCGGCAGATGGTACTGCATTACAGATATTACCGGCCAGAGTACCTTTATTCCTGATTTGTATTGAAGCCATACTGCTGACCGCCTGGTGCAGAACTGCGTAACTGCTTTTAACCAGGGGACTGGTCTCTATATCGCTGATTGTTGTCAATGCGCCGATTTTCAATCCGCGTCTATTATGCTTTATATAGTTCAAATTTGGAATGCCCTTGAGGTCAACTAAATAACCCGGTACTTTGGCTTCCCTGCGTTTTACCTTGGGGAAAATATCGGTACCTCCTGCAAGTATTCTGGCTTTACCGCCGTATTCTGACAACATCCTTAGAGCTTCTCTGAGAGTCCCGGGATGCAGGTAATTAAAAGACGGCAATCTCCGATAAAATATCACCATAGTTAACCCCC
>CAZTHJ010000069.1:0-6781 GCA_964613565.1 uncultured Dehalococcoidales bacterium
CCTCTCAAACACGCAGACGGGTATTCCACTTCAATACGATAGTCTACGGACAAATATATGTCAATAGTATCCTGGTCACATATCTGCCTGTGACCGTGCCAGGTGTTCATACAAAGAACAAAGCCGCAAACAATCCCCATCGTACTCTTGCATAATACTTGACACTCTCACCTTAAAGAAGTACAATTTCGAGTTTGTTAGAAACTATTTTTCAATTGGCAAACTGGATACAAAAGGAGTGATGTTAATTGGCACAGGTCAAGATTCATGAAGGGGAAAGTTTTGAGAGCCTGCTGAAACGTTTCAGCAAGAAAGTGGAACAGGCAGGCATCATCAGCGAGGTGCGCCGCCGCAATTTCTTCGAAAAGCCCAGCATCAAAAAGAAGCGCAAAGAGGCGGCCAAGCGACGCAAGAGCCACAGGAGCCCCAGGAGCAGCTAATGGCCCTGGCAGAGAAAATAAGGGCAGACATGCAGCAGGCTCTGAGAAACAGGGAGCAGGATCGCCTGTCAGTCCTGCGCCTGATGCTTTCAGCATTCAATTACTACGAGATTGAAAAACAGCAAAAGATTGACGATAATGGCGTTATCGAAGTGCTCTCCAGGGAAGCCAAAAAAAGACGCGAAAGCATCGAGGCTTTCGAAAAGGGAAACCGCCAGGACCTGGTAGACAAGGAAAAGGCTGAACTGGCCTTAATCTTGACTTATATGCCGCAGCAGATGACCCCCGAAGAAATCTCGGCCGCCGCCATGAAGGTCATACAGCAAATAGGGGCCAAGAGCCCGGCGGACAAGGGCAAGGTAATGTCCCAGCTGGTGCCTCTCACCAGGGGCAAGGCTGAGGGCAAAGTAGTCTCCGATATAGTCAACGATCTACTCAGCAAGCTCTAACCAGCCAGGGAAGAATCCTCACAGTAAAAGCAGATTGTATTAGGAAATATATTCAGCTTTCCCGCCTGAAGAAAACCAGCCGCGGCAGCCCGGGCATCAGCAGCATGGATTTTGCTGCGCCAAACCAGGCCCAATTCAGCTTCGCCCGGCGGCCGAATCTAGCAATGAAACAAAGCCTATATTATAATATATTACCCGTCGGCGATACGGCCGTAATGCACCATAGGAAACGATCTTGAAATTCGGTATTATTGTATTCCCCGGCACCTGGAGCGACAGGGATTGTTATTACGCTTTGCATGAGATGCTGGGACAGGACGTCAGGTATATCTGGCACAGGGATATAGACCTTGCCGGTTTAGACTGCGTGGTGCTGCCGGGAGGATTCTCCTATGGCGACTACCTGCGGCCGGGTGCCATTGCCCGCTTCTCGCCCGTAATTAGTGCGGTAGCCGAACACGCTGCCGCCGGCAAATTCGTCATCGGCATCTGTAACGGTTTTCAAATACTATGTGAATCAGGCTTATTGCCCGGAGTTCTCATGCGGAATGACCACCTGCAGTACCGCTGCCAGTGGACCTATCTCAAAACGGAAAACCAGGGCTCTGCTTTTACCAGCAGATGCGGGCAGCAAGTCACGCTCAAGATACCGATTTCGCATTTTGAAGGCAGGTATTACGCTGATACCGCTACTCTGGAGGAACTGGAAGCCAGCCATCAGGTTGCCTTCCGCTACGCCACCCCCGCCGGGGATGTCACGCAGGAAGCCAATCCCAACGGAGCTGCCAATAATATCGCGGGCATCCTGAATAAAAGGGGCAATGTGCTGGGCATGATGCCGCACCCTGAAAGGTCATGTGAAGCCGTCCTGGGCAGCACCGATGGCAATTTAATCTGGGAGTCGATCATTGCCGGTATCTAAGGAAACCCTTGATGAAATCGCGCTGAGCCAGGCGGAATACAACCTCATCGTGCAGAAAATGGGCAGGGAACCCACAGAGGTGGAGCTGGGGCTATTCGGCGCCCTGTGGAGCGAGCACTGCGGCTACAAGCATTCCAAATCGCTGCTCAGACAATTTCCCTCCACCGGCAAATATGTCATGGTCAAACCCGGCGAGGAGAATGCCGGCGCTATCGATATAGGCGACGGGCTCAACATCGTCTTCAAGATGGAGTCGCATAACCACCCCTCCGCCATAGAACCATATCAGGGAGCAGCCACCGGCGTAGGCGGCATTGTGCGGGATATTTTTAGCATGGGCGCCCGCCCCATCGCCCTCATGAACTCCCTGCGTTTCGGGCCATTGACAGATGCGCGCAACCGCTACCTTTTCGCTGGCGTGGTCGGCGGCATTTCAGGCTACGGCAACTGCCTGGGCATACCGGATGTGGGCGGCGAGGTATATTTCGCCGATTGTTATTCCGCAAACCCTCTGGTCAACGCTTTCTGCCTGGGCATCATCGAGCAGGGGAAAATGATCAGGTCACATGCTGCCGGAGCAGGCAATCTGCTCATGCTGGTAGGCGCGGACACAGGCAGAGACGGCCTGCACGGCGCCTCGGGGCTGGCCTCCAGGACTTTTGAGGAAGGTAGAGAGCTGCGCTCCACAGTGCAGGTGGGCAATCCCTTCCTGGAAAAACTGCTCATAGAGGCCTGCCTGGAGCTGGCCAGTACCGACTGGATCGTGGGAATTCAGGACCTGGGAGCGGCGGGGCTCGCCAGTTCCGCCATTGAATCCGCCTCCAGAGGCCACAGCGGCCTGGAAATAGACGTTCTCAAGGTGCCGCGCCGGGAGCAGGGCATGACACCCTATGAAATCATGCTTTCCGAATCGCAGGAAAGGATGCTGGTCATCGTCAAAAAAGGCTATGAAGACAGGGTCAAAGCGCTCTTCGACCGCTGGGAGCTGCATTCAGATATTATCGGCAGTGTAACGGAGGATAAAATCGCCCTCATCAAGGAGGGAGATAAAATCGTGGCAAAGCTGCCCATCGAGTACCTCACCGATACTCCGCTTTACAGGCTGAGGACCAAGAAACCTGCCTGGCTTACGGGGCTGCAGGCTTTTGATATCAATTCGCTGCCCGACATCAAGGTGGCTAAAATCAAGTCCGCCCTGCTGACATTGCTGGCCTCTCCCAATATAGCCAGCAGGCACCCCGTTTACAGGCAGTATGACCACCAGGTGGGCAATAATACTGTGGTTACCCCCGGCAGCGATGCCGCTGTACTGCGCCTGCAGGGAACGGAGAAGGCTATCGCCATGACCACGGACGGCAACGGGCGTTATTGTTACCTGAACCCCTTTGCCGGCGGCGTGATCACGGTGGTTGAGGCCGCCAGGAACCTCGTCTGCAGCGGTGCACAGCCCCTGGCTCTGACTGACTGCCTGAATTTCGGCAACCCGGAAAAAAATGACGTCTTCTACCAGATGAAGGAATGCATAGCGGGCATGGCCCGCGCCTGCAGGGATTTCAAAATACCCGTGATCAGCGGTAATGTCAGTTTGTACAACGAGACCATGGGGGAAGCGGTCTACCCCACGCCGGTTGTGGGCATGGTGGGCTTGATCCAGGACGTATCCAGGTACTGCACGTCAGCCTTCAAGCATAAAGGTGATGTGGCGCTGCTGCTGGGAGACATCAACCCGGCGGACGGCACCCTCAGCGGCAGCGAATACATGTGTCTGCTGCATAAACAGGTCAGGGGCAATATCTCCATTGATTTGAAGCTGGAGAAGAGGCTGCAGCGCTGCTGCCTGGAGGCCGTCAGAAGAGGATTGCTCAATTCAGCGCACGACTGCTCCGATGGCGGTTTGCTGGTATGCCTGGCCGAGTCCTGTATTCAGGGTAAAATCGGGCTGACCTGCGATGAAATTAAGCCGTCGGGCAGGCTGGACAGCATGTTCTTCGGCGAAGCCCAATCCAGGATAGTGGTATCCGTTTCACCACAAAAAGCGGGCAAACTACTCAGCCTGGCGCAAAAACTCGACGTGCCTGTACTGAAGCTGGGCATTACAGGCGGGGACAGGCTGTTTATCAAGGATTATCTGAATGTTTCTCTGACCAGGATCGGCGATGCCTGGCTGGGAGGGTTGATAAAATAAAGATGCTGTTTTCCCGGAGGTATTAATTGGCTGAAATTTCTCCTTTTCAAGGTGTACGCTATAACCCGAACGTGGTCAAGGTTCTGAATGAAGTGATCTGCCCTCCCTACGATATCATTTCCCCGCGGGAGCAGGAGCTTTTCTATGATAGAAGTGAATATAATATCATCCGCCTTGAGCACGGCATGGTACATAAGAATGACAATAAAAAGAATAATAAATATACACGTGCGCGTGAACAGTTCACGCAGTGGCTCAGCGGGGGCATTTTAACCGTTGACAGGGACCCTACCTTCTATATTTATGAGCAGGGCTTCACCTACAAGGGAGATTACAGGAAAAGGATCGGGCTGATGGCCTGCGTCAGGCTTGAACCTTTCTCCCGGCGCATAATTTTCCCCCATGAGGAAACCATAACGGGAGTAAAAAGCGACAGGCTGGAGCTGATGAGTGCGCTCAACGCCGATGTCAGCCCCATTCTGGGACTTTTTGACGACCCGGGCAATAAGATCGCCAAGCTGATGACCGACAGGATGCTGCCGGGCAGGCTCCTCATCAATATAAGCAACGGTGAGGAAACGCACAGGATGTGGAAGGCAAATGAGCCGGAATTCGTGCAGCGCGTCAGCCATTTCATGGCGCCCAAGGCCATCTATATCGCGGACGGGCATCACAGGTATGAAACAGCCCTGGCCTACCAGGATAAGCGCGCTAAAGGCTCCGTCTCACAGGGATCGGAGGGTTATAACTATATCCTGATGACCCTGGTATCTTTCTCGGATCCGGGCATCCTCATGCTGCCCGTGCACAGGGTCGTGAGGAAAATACAGCCCGAAGCGCTGCAGGAATTTCGCAGTCATGTGGCGGATTATTTCGATGTCGGCGTGCTGCCGCTTACAGAGTCCAACCTCGAAGAGAAAAATGGAACGGATATAAGGGTGCTGGGGCTGGAAAAAGACGGCATAGTTAACCTGCGGCTTAAACCCTCTGCGCCGCTGAGGGATATGCTGCCGCCCGGTCATTCGCAGCACTTTTACAGGCTGGATGTGAGCATTGTGGAACATGTCATCCTGCATAAGCTCCTGGCCGGCGCCAATAAGGACGGAAATGTGTCATATACTGCAGATACCGTGCAGGCGCTTTCATCCATCCGCAGCGGCGAATCTCAGATGGCCTTTTTGCTCAATACCATGCCGGCTTCGTACATCAAATTAATCACGGACGCCAACGATCGCATGCCCAGGAAATCGACGTATTTTTATCCCAAGCTGCCCACCGGCCTGGTCATCAACCGCCTCGACGGCAGGCTTTAGCTGAGGAATGGGAGCGGTTAATTGGTAAAAATTGTCACCGACAGCTGTTCCGATATCAGCCAGGAGGAAGCGAAAAAACTGGGAATCTCCGTGGTGGCTGCTTACGTGAACTTCGGCGATGAGACATACCGCGATGGCATCGACCTCTCGGTGGATGAATTTTACACCAAGCTCCTGCAAAGCGGCTCACATCCCACCACGGCAACCCCCTCCCCGGGTGATTTTGCCGCTGTCTATAACAAGCTCTGCGATGAAACGGATGAAATAGTCTCAATTCACGTTACAAAGAAACACAGCGCATTGATAGAATCGGCTATTCTGGGCAAACAGATGCTGAAGAAGAGTGGCTACAGGATCGAAGTTATTGATTCCGGCGGCGTGACAATATGGCAGGGACTGGTTGTCCTGGCTGCCGCCAGCACTGCTGCCGCCGGTGGCAGCATGCAGCAGGTCATGGATAAGGCCTATGACACCATCAAAAACCTGCGGGGCATGGCGCTCCTGGACACACTGAGATATGCAGCCCTGGGAGGAAGACTGTCAGAGGCCGTCCTCAAAGCAGAGTCAATACTCAATGTCAAAGTCATACTTACACTGAGGAACGGCGAGGTCAGGCCGGCAGGACTGGCACGCAACTGGGCACGCGGTATAGAGAAGCTGCATGATTTTGTCAAAGCTGCGGCCGGGGAAAATATTCAGGCCGCAGGCGTTGCATACAATACACCGGCGAAGGAAGCAAAAGACCTCATCAACTTGCTCAATAGCCAGTTTCCCCATATTGCTCCCACCGTTTCCAGGATGGGTCCGACCCTGGGAACACATACAGGCCCGGGAACAGTGGGCGTAGCCATTGTAAGGCAAAGTCCCTGATCCGGGTTGCATCAGGCGCCGGCAGATTTCTTGAGAAATTCACCCAGCGCCGCGGGGTCGGTCATGGGGGGCTGGCAGGCATTGTTCTGGCATAAAAAGGCAGCGGCCCAACCGCAAATAAATGTTCTTAAAATTATATTTGAAGCAGGTGCTACTTTGCTTTTTTCAATTCCACCGGGCAGTTGGCCCACTGTCCTGCAGTATGCGGCACACCCAGTATCATGCCCCACATGGTATTATCGTCGGCTTTGACGAGGTGCCACCAGTGAGTCAGCAGAGTGGGTATGCCCTTGGTCCTGAATACGATCTCATAGTCGCCGAAGGTCTGTACCGCCAGCCCCTGCCATGTGCTGATATGTCCCGGCTGCCCCTCCAGCTGCACACTGGCCGCCCTGGAATTCCAGTCCAGTTCCAGAACCACGATGGCCTCGCTGTCCATGCCCGGTATATGTGCCCTGCCCTGATATGTTTGCATAAACCACCTCCTTATACTTGGAGACTGCTGAAAAAGAGATGCAGGAACCTTCCTGCCGTCAGCACTCTCACTAGATATTTGTATCAAAAGTAGCACGATAAAACAGCCGGAAAAGAGGTGCAGGAAC
>CAZTHJ010000070.1:0-6073 GCA_964613565.1 uncultured Dehalococcoidales bacterium
GATATCGATGCACTGCTGACGGCCTATGCACGCAGGCGAGGGCACCAGGGTCAATTCCGCTCGCGCGGCTTCAACCAGGCCATCCATTATGCCCACATTCTGTTCGGCAAAAACAGCGCCATAGCCACCTATGTCAAAGGGCCGCTGGGCGGCATGGGCGTCACGCCGGCATACCCCATCGGTTCAAGTTTTAATGTGATCACGGAAAACGGGCCGCTCATCGTCGATTTCGGCATCGGGCTGGGCGGCTATATCTCCGATATGACACGCACCTTCGTTATCGGCAGGCTGCCCCGTGACATGGAGAAGGCACATGCGCTCTCACGTGAGATCAAATACTTCATGCAGGAACAGGTCAGGCCGGGCAAATCCTGCGCCGAACTCTACCTTGAGATCATTGCCATGGTAGAAAAAAAGGGGCTGGTACAGAATTTTATGGGCTATGGGGAGAACAGGGTGCCCTTCATTGGCCACGGCATCGGCCTCGAGTTGGACGAATATCCCGTAATCGCCCCCAACTTCAATGTCGAGTTCCAGAAAGGCATGGTTTTTGCCTTTGAGCCCAAGTTTGTCTTCCCGGACAGAGGCGCAGTGGGCATCGAGGACGATTTTGCCGTTACGGAAACAGGTGTGGAACTGCTGACGACCTTCGATGACAATATTCAGGTAATCAAAAAATAGCGGCTCTGGACGCCGCTCACCAGTACTTCTCCCCCGCCAGAAAGGCCTCCATGCCAGACTTCTTAATCTTACGCATGTTTTTATAGACTGCATCGCCATGAATGGGCGTGAGAAAATCCAGCTTGCTGCAGCTTTCAAAGTCAGCACATTCCCAGCAGCCCGCGATTTTCTTTTTGGTACAGCACAGCCTGACCTTGCAGGAAGGATTGCCGCCACCCTGTTTGCAGCTGTGCCTGCACCTCAGTTTGACCATAGCGCCCAGCACTTCATAGCATACGGGGTAATTATTGAACTCCTTGAAGAAAGGAGCCACCTGGGCAATACCTGCAGCCACCCTGTCGAATTTGGCTTCCCTGAGCTTTTTCCGCAAATCCCTGGCCATATCCGCAATCTCGCCCTGATACATGACACATTCACCGCAGTAAAGGCCGCAATAAGCCAGCATTTGCTCTCCTTCAGCCATAGCTGTTTTACCTCCCCTTTATTTAACTATTCCGTGCCCTGTGCGTCCGCTCGACCGGGATCAAAATCGGCATCCAGCATTGTGTCCAGGTATAAAGACTTGGCATCATCTACATGCACCAGGTTATCCGCCAGCCTGCAATCTAGCACATGCCCTCCACCCTTCCTATCCCCACTGATGAAATGCATATGATATCCCGCTACATTCACTTCACCGATATAATGGGGACACCTGAAGCCGACCATGGTTCCCTCAATATTATTGAACTCGAAAACGCTCTGGCTTTTAACCGCTTCCGCCAGCGTGGGATAAGGTTCTGTGAACTTGGGCACACTCCTGGCCTTGATATAGGAAAAGGTACCCATAACCCGCACCGCATAAAACAGGTTCGTCGAGGGCAATTTAGCGTCCAGCAGTTCCTGGAAACGGGCAAAACTATCGGCCTCTGCAATGATAAATTCCAAATCCTCATCAAAATAAGTAACGGCGGCAAAGGGAGTCTTTTCCCCATCTCCGGCCATCTGGACACTGCCGTCATGCCTGACCCTGTAAATCACGCCTTCCAGCATCACCATCTCCCCATCCAGCCCATTGAACGTGCCCAGTCCGAAATCCCCTTTATTTTTTAGCTCTGCACATTTAGTATCCCCTTCAAAATCTCCCGCACTGAGCGTTAGAAGTGGCGCAGACTGAAAAATGATATCACGCTGTGTTCCCACGGGACCGCAGGCCAGGCTGGTGAGGACAAGCAGCAGGAAAATAAATAAAATAAGGCTCTTTCTCATATCTCTACTCCGACCTAAATATAGCGCCGGGCTATCTCCAAGTCAATGCCCCGATTGACGTGCTGCTGGTGCGGTGTTAGGATAATGCTGGAGATTAAAGAGGAGGCTGCTATGAATCGAGAGGATGTTGAAAGCCTGGTCAAGACAACCCTGGGACAGATAGAAAAAGTACTGGGCAGTAAAACCGTCATCGGCGAGCCCATTAAGGTAGGCGATACCACCCTCATACCTTTGCTCAGCGTCGGCTTTGGTTTTGGCGGTGCCGCAGGAGCTGACAAAAAAAAGCCTGAAGGCAGCGGCGGTGGCGGAGCAGCCGGTGGCGGTATCAAGCCCATCGCCATTATAGTCATAGACCAGAACGGAGCCCGTATAGAAGCTATTAAGGGCGGCATGGCCAGTGCCCTGGAAAGGCTGGGAGAAAGCATGCCAGACGCCATCTCAAAAATTGCAGATAAATGGGGAGGGGAAAAGAAAGGAGAGTAAGCTAGTTGTGGATACTGCTGGCCTGTCTCTCTCTCCTGCTGCTCCTGGCTCTGGTTCTGTGCCTGCCGTTGGATTTCTCCTTCGAGCTTAACACCGGGTCAAGTCCCCCTTTGCGCGCTCGTCTGCGCTGGATATGGGGACTGGTCAATCTGATGCAGCTGCCCGCAACAAAGCCGCGTTCAGCCATGGAGAGTCCTCCCCGCAAGCCCAGCAAAAATTCGGCAAAGGCAATACCGCCGCATACCATTACAAAGATACTGAGTATAAGGGGCCTGCCGGGGCAGTCCCTGAGACTGATGCGCTATATACTGCGCTCGTTTAAAATCACAAACCTTCACCTGGATATCACAGCCAGCCCTGAAGACCCTGTAACATTCGGCTATCTCTTTGCCTTTTGCCAGCCGCTGAACTACCTGCTCAGCCGTACAGCTTATGATATCAACATCAACCCCGTATTTGAAGGCCAGCTTATCCTTAACTGCAGGGGGGAGGGCAGGCTGCGCCTGGTGCCGGCAATGTTATTGCTGCATGTTATGGCAGTACTTGTATCAAGGCCATGCCTGCAAATCTTTTATATTCTGCTGAAGAACCGATGGCAAAAATAAATTTTGAAATTGAAGAGCCGCGCAGCGTAAGCGGCTTTACGCTGGTTCCAATAGTAGAAATACGCATATCCATGTACCAGGGCGCTGCAGGTATCTACTATGCATACAGCAGAAAACCACTGGCCGTGATCTTTATCTCCTCAGACGGCTGTAAAGCCCTGGCTATCTCCGGAGAGGAACTTCCACTTGACTCCCTGCAGAAGGACATACCCGGGCTTTCTGCATTGCTGGAACAACACTGCTGAGGTGAAAATCGGCGGCGATCTTCCCTCCGACCGCTCAAGAACAATGTACATTTTGAATATTCCTTTCAATATGTTATATAAGACTTATATGATGTAAATCATAGACCTGTGGTTTCTTTAGGTGTAAAATTAAATCATAATTGGGTAAAATCGTGAATAACAGGCAGGAGCAGAAGTTTACCTTATTAATAAAGAAGGAGGAAAAATGAAAGGCAAAATCGTTACAGACGATCTTTGGAACCTGTGGACCATGCTGGAGCAAGTTCATTCCGGCATCACACTGGCCAGGGACAGGGAACTGGAGAAATACGGCATTTCCACAATCAAGGCTGCAGCGCTATTCATTATCGATTCCATCGGGAATGAAACAACGCCCGCCGAGATCTCGCGCTGGATACTGCGCCGGCCGCATTCAGTCTCAGGCCTGCTGGACAGGATGGAAAAGGATGGACTTATCAAAAAGACCAAGAACCTTCATAAGAAGAACCTGGTCAGGGTCACCATCACCCCCAAGGGCCGCAAGGCTTATTTGATCAGCAAAAAGAGAAAGACAATTAACCAGGCCCTCAATGCGCTGACCAGTACAGAGCAGAAACAGTTATATGCCTATCTGGAAAAGCTGCGCAATAAGGCACTTAAGGTTGCCGGCATCCCCACCAAACCGCCTTTTCCCCCGGCCTCCAGGACGAAATAGACTCTGATTTTACGTGTTGCCCCTCTAGTCCATTTTGGCTTTAGGGGCAACACTTATTTTCAGGCCTGCTACGCCAGTGACGATGACAGTATGGCCGCTTTCGACATGATCGTGACAAACGGCTTTCCACAGCTCATTGCCGATGCGGACATAGCCCTCAGGCTTTAAACCTGAAATCACCGTGCCCTCCCGCCCGATCATGGCTTCCAGCTCCAGGATGAGCTTTCTCTGTAGCGCCCTTACTCCCATGACATAGGTATATGAGGAATATGCCAGTATCAGTACCAGCAAAACAGCCAGCCCCGCAGGCGGGATCTCGATGCCGACAAAAGGCAATCCCCACAGCACGATAGACAGCAGTATGCCGACCTCCAGGAGGGTGCTAATGATGGCATAAACCGTATATGGCCTGGTGCTGCGCTTCATGCTGAAGTTATTATAGCATTGACGGGATGGTCAAAGCCCCGCCAAAATAAAAAGGTACCAGGAAAACTCTATTTTCCCTGATACCTTTGGATTCATGCCGGATAAGTGGGTTATTTACATGACCTTGTACTTGGGGCCATCGCCACCCTCGGGCACCTCCCATTTGATGTTCTGCAGCGGACACTTTACGCGGCAGGTCTGGCAATGCAGGCAGTTGGACGGGCTGAGAATGAGCTCGCCGTCTTCAAACCTGTAAACCTCGCCCGGGCAGAAATACTCGCAGGGATGGCAGCCGAATTTCTCGGCACAGGGCTCGCACTTTCGCGGATCTGCAAAGGTGATATGCGAAGGCTCGTCTTCCCTGTGAATGGTCCCTGACAGACTGACATCCGTAAGGCGGTCGATGCCGCCCTTGTAAGTACGTTTTAGTTTGGTCCGCCTCATGCCTTTATAATCAGGATGCGTCCTCAGCCTGGGCATTATGCCCTGTATAAATGATCCCGGAGCGCCCAGGAAAAGACCCAGCGGAGTATTGAACATCTGGCGGTAATTGCGTGCCTTTTTGAGGTCATGCATGACAAAGCTGCCATTGAGCAATTCCTCATATTTGGCCAGATCGGCAGCGTTATATGAGCCTTTTTTAACCGCTTCGAAAATAGCCTGTCCGGCCAGAATGCCGGACTTGACGGCATAGTGCAGTCCCTTGAGTTTCTGCGCATTGGTAAAGCCGGCAGCATCTCCTACAATCATAGCTCCATCAGCAACCAGCCTGGGCAGGGCATAATAGCCGCCCTCAGGCAGTGTCCTGGCGCCATAGGCCACCACCTCGCCGCCTTCCAGCAGGTGTGAGATAAACTTATGCGCCTTAAAGACCTGTAGCTCCTGGTGCGGGTTGAGATCGCAGTATTTCCAGTCCAGCGCCAGCACAATGGCAACCGCCACGGTGTTCTCGCTCATGCTGTAAATTGTGCCGCCGCCGAAGATCTCCTTGCGGGCGGGATAGCCCAGCGTATGGATGACGCGTTTGGTGCCGAAATTATTTTTTTCCGGGAAACGAATAATCTCCTTGACGCCTACCGACTGTATCTGCGTGTTTCTGCCTTCGTCCAGCTTGAAGTGGGCTACCAGCTTTTCCGCCAGCTGTCCCAGTGAGCCTTCGCCCAGGACGGTCACTTTGGCTTCAATAATTTCGCCGGTCAGATAGTTGCACATCTGCTGGTTTTCCTTGTCCAGTCCTTTTTCTCCCAGCCTGACCCCTTTTACCCTGCCATCTTCGATGATAAGGTCTTTGACGGCAAAGCCGTTATAGATTTCAACACCCAGCCCACGCGCTATGCCGGACAGCCAGTTGACCATCTCGCTCAGCGAGAGCGTATAATCGCCCTTATGGTGCATGGCAGAGGGCATAATTGATTCAGGCAGTCGCATGGCGCTGCCGCTGCTGAGGAAAAAGACTTCATCCTTTTCCACGCGGTTGGCCAGGGTCTTGACCACGAAGGGGTCCTGGCTTTCCTTCCATCCCGGCATCAGTTCGTCCAGCGCACCGGCCTCGAAGACAGCCCCGGAAAGGCTGTGCTGGCCGATTTTGTCCGATTTCTCGACTATAACAACAGAGGCCTCAAGATTATTCTCTTTAAGCATCTGCTTAAGACGGATGGCCCCGGCCAGGCTGGCCGGCCCGGCGCCAACGA
>CAZTHJ010000070.1:6108-6686 GCA_964613565.1 uncultured Dehalococcoidales bacterium
TCTTGTTCAAAGCATTAACCAGCTCCGGCACTACCTCTTCCACATTGCCCACGATGCCGAAATCGGAGACACGGAAAATCTTGGCATTGGGGTCCTTGTTAACGGAGATGATGATATCGGAGTTTTGCATGCCTGTGACATGCTGCACCGCACCGGAGATGCCCAGCGCTATATACAATCTGGGCTTGACCGTCTGGCCGGTCTGCCCCACCTGGTGACTGCGGTCGATAAAGCCTGATTCCACAGCCAGCCTGGTGGCAGCCACCATGGCCTCTTCACCGATAAACCTGCCCATGCTCTCGGCCAGCGGGAAGATCAGCTTATTAAAGTTGTCCTTGGTTCTCAGCCCGCCACCCCCGGCCACGATAACGGTGGCATCCTTGAGCTCCGAAGTGGCCTGGCGCTGCTCCATGGAGAGGATTTTAGCGCCCAGATCCGCCTCGCTGAGCCCGACCTCATATTCAACGATATTGCCCTTGCGGTTGGAATCCGGCTGTATGGCCGTCATCACGCCGGGGCGCGCCGTGGACATCTGCACCGTGGAATTCTGCGTGATAATGCTGGCCATGATATTGCCG
>CAZTHJ010000071.1:0-5323 GCA_964613565.1 uncultured Dehalococcoidales bacterium
GTAGTGAGGACATAGTCCCCTTAAGTGGATGAGATCACCACGTCGCCTGCGGCTCCCCATAATGAAGGAAGAATGAAGTTATGAAATCGTACTCCAGTTTCAGAGTATGTCAAACTTCAAATAAAATAATTAAGAGGGAGAAATTTCTCCCTCTTAATTGAAGGTGGGTTAAATGAGGAGGGGGCCTAGTTATTCTGCAGCCGGGGTTTGCCGAATGGCAAGGGGATGTCAGGCCTTGCATCCTTCCACTGCTTGAGCGCGTCAACTTGTTCCTGTGTCAGCTTGCCCTGTTCTACCATGCTCTGAAATCGATTCTGCATGTCTTCGGGGTTTCGCGGGCCATGGTTTTTCATTCCTTCAGGGCAAATCTCATTGCGTGCTTCAGCAAAGGATTCTTTGAGCGCTGCCTGGTCGAGGCTGGTGCCTGTCTTCTGCTGATAGATTTCGGCTACTCTGTTGAACATGTTTTCAAAACGCGCTCCGGGTTGAGCGCCATCTCCAGTATCGGCAGCCAGCACTATCCCGACCATACTCCCAACCAGTATCACGGCTACCAGTATCGAGCCTATAATCACCTTTTTATTTCGCGACATCTTTTTTAACTCCTTTCTCTAAGAATCTAGATATACTGTAACAACTAATTATTAATATGCTATTAAATTTCCGACTAAAAGAACAAATATTGCTATTCTCGCCCATCGGTGGAAAGAGATAGAGATAGTGAAAGAGCGCCTGGTAAAATGCAGATTTGAGGTCATAGCGCACAAAGATATTAACAGGATCAAAGCACAGCTTATTCCCTAGATGGGTCACTTGAAATCAGATTAGACCGCTATGCGGGGCTCCCTGTGACATGCGTGGGATTGCAACGGGACTTTTCCTGGCATAACGATAGAAAAGGTACCAGATTGTAATCATGGGCTCACGATGCCGGCATATTAATAAGTATATTAAGCTTTAATTCCATAGAGGATCTGTTAATTCAACCATATTGACCACAGGATCGATGAGGACTTCTCTTACAATTAATCTCAGTAATCTATTGTTTTCGATGATAGAAGCAATGGGCGGGCTGACCCTGTAATAAGTTCCGACCAGCAACCTGCCCAGAGGACTCTCCAGAAGGTATTCATCCCGAAATTCCCTCAGTATATTAATTTCTTCTGCGGACTCTGAGCCATAGGCCGCAGTTGCAATAAAACAAAAACCGATAGAATCGTCTACAGCTTTTTCTATCACGTTATCCGCCGATATGCCGCCACGTTCTTTAGTTAATTTTGCTGTGATGGCAGTCAGCTTTTCCTGAGCACGATTTATTTCCATAATAAGCACATTAATAGACTTACCTACAGGCTGCTGTTTCCAGTAATAATCCTCCGGCGTACCTGTATCCTTTGACGGGCAAGCAACCTCGTACATATAGCGCGCAAAATCATCGGTCAGGGCTTCCACACTTGCCATATAGGTCGTAACCTGGTAACTCTCACCTATGAACTCACTGAACTTATCCGGTATCAGCGCATCATCCAGGAGCTGTTGGGCCTGTGCCAACTTTTCATTTGCCGGGTCAATCTTCGATGTTACCCAGTCCCGGCAGGGAGTCTTTCCCCCCTCAAGCCTGTTCAAATTTGTCATATCTACCGCTTCAAAAAGATTCAATGCACACTCTCTAATATATTCAAGAGTCGATCTCGTATCTTCGACAAATTTTCTCTCCTTGTTTGTGAGCTCATCAGCCGCAACGGGGAGTGGCAGGATAAGGGTGCTTACCAGGACCAATGATAGAAACAAGGTAATTAATCTGGATAGTTTGAACATCTGATTATTTCCTCTACCTCATCTGTGCTGAAGACATGCTTGTGGTGACGGTGAATGATACCCGGTTATATTAATCTTTAAGAACAACATTCACACCACCTATTAATTATATTCAATTCTACTTTATCCACTGGGCAGAATTGACTATTTCGTCAATCCTATCCTCAATGTCCGTAAGCTGCTGCGGCGCGCTGCGGTCGCCGTGGTAGTGCGTGATGCTCTTTGTTCTACCGCCTATGAGAATTGACGTGTTGGCATACGGCATATCTGTGACTCCAAAGGCTGTGTAGCTGTCATTCATGGAGAAATAGCCTGCCTTCTCGAATTCTGCAACCAGCTGGCTAACAGCCTCAGTACTGATGGTGGTCTCCCTGGTGCCTTTTATTCTTACATGCTCCTTTCCCTCATACACAACGCTGCCATTGCCAAAAATTGTCAGCGAATAGACGGGACAGGCACCAAAGCAGGCGGTCCTCTCAAGCATGATCAGAATTTTTTCCGTAGAAGGGGGTGAAGAGGGTTTAACCGTTCCACCATTCTGGACGATAGTTATGCATCCGGTCATCAATGTCACCAGCATCAATAACCCGAAAATAACGGCCAAAATATACAGGGACATCCTTCTCATCACGTTTGATAATTCTCCTGCGGCGCTGCTGAATTATAATAACATCTAATCTGGTGTGTGGCGAATTTTACCTTAGTGGCGTAATTAATAATTACATGCTATTTTTATAGCACACCCGATAAACCAAGCTTTCTACTCTTATCAGATATCCAGTTGAGGGGAGGAATTAATATGACACCGAGGGGAAGAGCTGCTTTCCATGAATATGGGGCAGATAGAGAGCGGCCATGTATTCATCTGCAAAGGGAGCATAGCGTGAAAGCTCTATATTGGTCATACCCAGGGAGATGCTATTTCCCCTTTCAAAGGCATGAATAGAGAGCAGTGCCATGCGCGCGCCTATGAGGGAACTGTTGCCCACAAACTCGATCCTCTCACGGTCGATATCCGGTATCAGCCCGATGCTGATTGCCTTCTCGATATTCAGGTAATTGCCGAAGCCGCCGGCTATATAGATCCTGTGCAGGTCACTGAAGGTGAGCCCGTCATAGTCGATTAGCGACTTGATGGCGGCAAAAATGGCGCCTTTGGACCTGAGGAGGTTATCTATGTCATTTTCATAGCACTCCATCTCCAGTATCCCTAAAGTGTACACCAGGAGTATTTTCCGCGGAATGTTGTGCTGGATGGAGATCGGCGAGATGTTCAGGTGGTTTCATCGAACTGCCGCTGCACTGCATATCCCTACTCATTCTTGAGCTTTTTCAGCACCCAGGCCAGGTTTTTGCCGAAGTTCCAGGCCGTCTGCATGCCTTCCTCATCGCCTGTGACCTCCCCTTTTTCCCGGCCTATGGCTACATTCCAGTATGTTGAGCCCGGCACCACCAGCCCCAGGATTTGATACCAGAAGGTGAGCTGCGCGATGGTAAAATTATGACCTGCGCGCCTGGCTACGGCCAGGGGGCCTCCGACTTTACCCCTGAACGGCTGGCCATCATGACGCGAGAGATAACCCGCACGCTCCATCAATGCCTTGATGAGGGCGGTAGCCGAACCGTAGTACACCGGAGAGGCCAGGATGATGCCGTCAGCCTCCTTCATCTTCAGGTATACCGGATAAAAATCATCCTCTATGGGACATTTTCCTTCTTTGGCGCAGGCCATGCAGGCGGTGCATGGCTTTATCTCCAGGCCGGCCAGCCGTACAATTTCTGTATCCAGCCCTTCCTCGGCAATGGCCTTCAGGGTATGGGCGGACAGTATCTCGGTATTGCCATTCTTCCTGGGACTTCCCACAATCGCGATTACTTTCATGTTACCCCTTTCCGGATAATTCTATTTCAGCACTTCACCCAAAAAATCCAGCACCCTGTTTACCTGAGCGGCCGAAAAGTGTACGGGGTGCAGATGGCCGGCATCTTCCATCAAATCAAGCCTTACTTTATCATCGCCAATGACAGCCCTCAAGGCGCTGGCAAAATTAACTCCCTGCAAATATGGGACTGCCTCGTCGGCTTTGCCATGCTGAATGTAAAACGGGGGATTGTCAGGCCTGATATAGGTCATGGGATTAGCCGCCCTGCACTTTTCCGGAGCCTTGCTGACAGGGCAACCCATCAGATGTTCTTCGGCAGCGAAATCCGTATCATGTAGTACCGCATATCCCAGCTGCTCACGCTGCGGGTCCATCTGCAGAAAGTCGATAGGGCCGTACAGGTCATATACCGCATTTACCCGGCTGCTCTGTTCGGGATTCCCCATGGAAAGATCTTCCAGTCCCTCCACATCGCCTGAAGTGCCCAGGAGGGCGGCCAGATAGGCGCCGGCGGAAGCCCCCCAGGCGATCACCCTCCTCAGGTCGAAGTTATACTTTTTCCCGTTGGCCCTGATCCAGCGGATAGCAGCTTTGGCATCGTATATCTGGGTGGGGAAAATGGCCTCGTCGGTCAGCCTGTAATTGACACTTGCCACGGCATAGCCCCTGGCCAGGAGAGGCTCAGCCAGCTCGGCAATGCCGTGCCTTTTATCGCCCATACTCCAGCCGCCGCCGTGAAACAAGGCTATCACAGGGTACGGGACTTTCTCAGATACAGGTAGATATATATCCAGTTTCTGTGCCCGGGACTGAACGGCATAAGGTATATCCAGAAAACTGGCTGAAACGAATGAACCGCGGGGAGGCGTGGTGTCCATATTTGGCGGGAACGGCAGGTTAAAGGGAAGACCTGTGCCGGGAAATTTTGATGACAAGTTATCCTGCATGCCTGCTACCCCCTGTGAGGGAGTTATTATACAGGCTGACCTGGTGCTGTTCAATTATTATTTATATCAGGGGCTATGGGTGGGGTTGCCACGATCACCAGGCGCGCCATCGCAATTACAGTCAATTACTCCATTTTCGGCAGCCCGGACAATTGTCCGGCTTTGCCGCACAGTTACCGCTATCCGCCCGCTATTTTACGGGAAGCTACCGCTGCTGCCTTGACAGGCTTTATCTATGCAGCTTTGGAAGAAACCGGGGTACCTTTTTCATATATTCCCTGTATTCATCGCCAAACCGCATCTCCAGTTCGTGTTCCTCCACTGTAATAATAAAGATGGCATATAAAATGACGGGAAGAGGGGCGGAAATAATGATTACCGGCAATGAACCTAGCAGGAATCCCAGGCCGACGAGCATAAATAGCGCGGCACCGAGCATGGGATTCCTCACATGTGAATAAATGCCTGTAATGATCAGCTTTGGCGGCGGGCTCAACGGTACGGGTGTTCCCCTGGCCCTCACAAATTGTATAAGCGACCACCCTGCAATAACTAATCCCGGGCCAAAAAGAATGATAAAAACAACATATTTCCACCAGCCGTTCAGGGATGGCAAGCCAAGCCATTTGTCCAGGCCTATGCCGGCGAAGACAAAAGGGGGATCAAGCCAAAAAA
>CAZTHJ010000071.1:5365-6672 GCA_964613565.1 uncultured Dehalococcoidales bacterium
GAATGCATTTGCTGCTTTTTCTGTCATGTCTTACTTATTATATATAACCATGAGCCAAGCGGATAATCCATCACTCCTGAGGACAGATGGAGATTTGGCTTGGATCCTGTTTAATAGTATCTTTAATAAAAAGCCCCCGTATCCGGGCTGTTTTTTATTACGTAATAACTGCCAACTATTATAATGGAAGAAAACATGAATAACACGAAATCCAGAGTGGCGCTGGTGCGCTGCGGTACATATGAAGATAAGGCAGTGCTCACTGCCATACGCGAGGGCCTTGCGCTTCTGGGCGGAGCCCGTGCCTTTGTTAAAGCGGGGGAAAAGATAGTACTCAAGCCAAATGTGCTCATAGGTTCCAGCCCTGAAAACGGCGTAACCACGCACCCTTCCGTATTCAAAGCTGTGGGCAGCCTGATTAAAGAGGCGGGAGCGGAAGTTTACTACGGGGACTCCCCGAGCTTCGGGGATAGTGAAATACACCTGAGGATAGCGGGACTGAAGAAAGCCGCCGACGAAATGGGCTTCAAGATAGCGGACTTCAACTCAGGCAGGACGGTCAGCCACAGGAACGGCCTGCTCATAAAGAAATTTGTTATTGCCAGCGGCGTACTTGACAGCGACGGCCTGGTAAGCCTGCCCAAATTCAAAACACACGGGCTGACACGCTTTACGGGGGCCATAAAGAACCAGTTCGGCTGCGTGCCCGGCCTGCTCAAAGGCCAGTACCACGTCAAGCTGCCTGACCCCTATGACTTCAGCACCATGCTGGTGGATTTAAATATGGCCATCAGGCCACGCCTCTATGTAATGGACGGCGTTATGGCCATGGAAGGCAACGGCCCGAGGAGCGGTAAGATGAGGCAGTTGAACGTAATCCTGCTATCCCGCGACACCATCGCCCTGGACGCCACCGCCTGCAGGATCATGAACATGGATCCTGAGATTGTGCCCACATCCAGGCCGGGTGAAAAAGCGGGCCTGGGGACGTACCTTAAAGAGGACATTGAGATAGCAGGGGAAAGCATAGAGTCATTCTTCTGCCCGGATTTTGATGTAAACCGCACCATCGTGGTGCATAGAAGCGGCGGGCGATTTTCCATCTTTATCAAGAACAGGATTACCGATAAGCCTGTTATCAACGGGGGAAAATGCACCCGCTGCGGCACCTGCGTACAGATGTGCCCGGTGGAACCCAAAGCCGTTGACTGGAAGGGCGCTGAAAAAGCGGAGCCGCCTGTTTATCAATATGACCGCTGCATCAGGTGCTTCTGCTGCCAGGAAACATGCCCGGAGGGGGCGATTAC
>CAZTHJ010000072.1:0-2844 GCA_964613565.1 uncultured Dehalococcoidales bacterium
GCTTGGGATAAAGGAAATAAAAAAGGTCGCAGGGGGTGGGCGGGCTGCGCCAGCAGTGATGGTGAAGGGATCCCCGCTGGCGCGAGGATGACGGTATTGGTTGGGCGGGCTTGAAAGCCCGCCGGTAACGTGGAAAGGGGTATGCACTGCCACTTGAAGACAGGAACCAGGTATCGCCAACAAAAGTACGATGTCCATATTAAAACTTTCTGTACCTATTTTTTGCCGATTATATTAGCTAAATCTATTGACGCCCCAGGTTACTGATGCTACTATACCTCTTAGATAAGCATGAAAACCCGGATTGGGTCATGACGGAAGGAGGAAGTGATGTCATCAAGCGTATATAAGGTCATCGAAATCATCGGCACCAGCACCAAGTCCTGGGAGGACGCCGCCACCCAGGCCGTGGCCATCGCATCAAAGTCGCTCAAGGACATGCGCGTGGCGGAAGTGATAGAACAGGATATGCAGATCGAAGAGGGCAAGATCATAACCTACCGCACCAAGCTGCATGTTTCCTTCAAATACCTGGGCAAAGACTAGACACCGCAGCACACCCTTTTCATGAACACGGACAGTTCTGATCAGGCTAACCTATCAGCCAGGGCTATCTCCATGACCGGCCTGGTAGACTACCAGACCGGCGCGGTGGTCAGCCGTATGCTGATGGATAAAAATAGCGGCACGGTAACGCTGTTCTCCTTTGACGCCGGCCAGGGTCTGAGCGAGCACACCGCGCCCTATGACGCCCTGGTGCTCATTCTGGAGGGGCAGGCCGATATCACCATCTCAGGCAAGACGCTGATCGCCCGCCAGGGAGATATGGTGATCATGCCGGCGCACCAGCCACACGCGCTGAGGGCCCCCAAGCAGTTCAAGATGGCGCTCGTCATGCTGCGCTCCGCAACATAGCCTCCATTCCCTCTCCATACTTGACAAAAAAACCGATTAGTTCTATATACATTAGTTTGTAATGAGAATAATATATTATGTTATGCTGGCGGTCGTTGCGGCAGCAGCGCTGCTGACACCGTCCTCAGCTTCCGCCTCCAGCTGAGGCCCCGGCGGCTGTCCCACCGGTCTGGTGCCTTCATCCGGGAAAGTAGGTGATCTCGTAACTTTCACCATCAGCAGCCCCTTCATGATGGAAGGGGACTATTCCCTGCTGTGGGGCACCTCTTCGCTTTTCAGCGAAGGCAGCTACAAGGTGCTCAAGTCGGGCTGGCTGCAGAAGACCACCGTTGCCACGATTACCTTTAGCGTGCCCGAAGCCTACTTTGGCATTTATTTCGTGCAGTTCTACCAGCCCAACAGGGATGCCGTCAATGCGCAGTTCACGGTGAGGCCCTCCCTGCAGCTTACGCCCACATCGACTACGGCAGGCTCCAAAGTGGTGGTCAAGGGTACGGGTTTCCCCGCTTCGGACAAAGGCAACATCCTCATGCTGAACAATACCTATACCGAGCCCTTCAGCACCAGCAGCCTGGGCAGCTTCAGCGTGCAGTTGACTATGCCGGACCTGTCGCTGGGCAGCCACCAGATCAAGGCACATTCGCAAAAGCTGAGCAATGAGTTCGTTACCACGTCCATAGAGATTGTTTCCCGCCTTTCGCAGCCCTTGCAGATCCCGGCCACAACCGTACCAACAAATCCCCCGGGCACGCAGCTGCCCGCAGGGGGCACGGTTACGGTGCCGGTCAACCCTTCCAGCAAGGCCGGCCTGGCCAAGCCCGTGATCATCTCACCGCGCAGGGACAGCTTCGGCTGGTTCGGCGCACAGCCCGTCACCTTCAGGTGGGGGGCGGTTACGGGCATCCCCGGCATAAGCTATAACCTGGAGATAGGCGGCAATTTCAGCTTCAAGCCGGAAGGCCTGAAGAAAAACGGGCTCGCTGCCGCCTCCAGCGTAATAGAGCTGCCACCAGGTACATATTACTGGCGGGTGCAGGCGGTGGACGGCCAGGGCAATGCGGGCGAGTGGGCCTATTCCCCCTATGCCTTCAAGGTGGGCAATTTCCCCATCGTACCGGTGGCCGTGGCGGCGGTCTTTCTCGGCGTTATGGTGTATGTAGGCATGCTTATCAGGAACTACAGCCGCCGCGACAGCGAATACTATTATTAAGAGCAGGAAGGTTCCTGCACCTCTTTTTCAGAAATCTTATTAAGGGCGCCCCTCAATCTCCACAATCTTCTTCCTGCCGCCCTGTCCGTGGACTATGCTGATACTGCTTTTGGGCACCTTGAAATGCTGCGCCAGCAGCCTGATCACGGCGGCATTGGCCCTGCCATCCCGCGCCGGCTCTCTGGTGCGAACGATCAGTTCCGCGCCGCTCTGCATGACGCCTTCTTCCCTGGCATTGGGCTTCACGCTGATGGAAAACTTCATGGCAGGATTTCCCCCCACAGGCCATGGCGGTAGCCCTTTACCAGCGAGACAGCCCTGATCTGATTGCACAGCGGCCCCTGGCCCCTGCAGTAAACCCGTATGTAGTTCTGCGTCAGGCCGGAATAGAGCCCGCTCCCCGATCTCTCCTCATGCTCGAAAAGCACCCCGGCACGGCCGCCTATAAAGCGCTGCCTGAATATTGCCGCGCTGTCCCTGGCCAGGGAGAGCATTCTTAGGCTGCGCTCTTTCTTGACCTTATCCGCTACCTGAGCGGGCATTTCTGCCGCCCTGGTGCCGGGCCTGGCAGAATACATAAAAACATGCAGCGCGGCGAACTGCATCTGCCGGCAAAACTCATAGCTCTGCTCAAACTCTGTATCGCTTTCGCCGGGGAAGCCCACCATGATATCGGTGGTGACGGCGGAGCGCGGAACATGCCTCTTGATGATTTGGAC
>CAZTHJ010000072.1:2862-6591 GCA_964613565.1 uncultured Dehalococcoidales bacterium
GCCGTACTCGCGGGGCGAGTATTTCCTTCCCATGCGCTCCAGCACGGAGGCGCTGCCGCTCTGCAAGGCCAGGTGGAAATGCTGCACCAGGCGGCTGTCCGACCACAATTCCAGCAGCGGAGCGGATATCTCCGCAGGCTGCAGGGAGGATAAATGCAGCCGCTGTATTTCTGTTTCTAAAAGTATACGCCGCAGGAGAGCGGCCAGGCCTGTATCCCCGTCCCGGTAGGAGCCGATGCGGGTTCCGGTAAGCACAACCTCCTTATAGCCCTGCGCCACTCTGTCCCTGATGGTAGCGATGATGCCCTCTGCAGGCAGGCTTAATTCCCCGCTGCGCACCAGAGGCACGATACAGTAGCTGCAGAACTGCCGGCAGCCGTCCTGTATTTTGACAAAGCTGCGGGCCCTGGTCTGCAGAGGTATGTCAGCTGCGGCGCGGCAGCAGGAGCTGCCACATTCCAGAACGTCAGCAAGGATAGCGGGCAGCCTGGCCTTGTCCTCGTTGTCGATGAGCATGCCGGCACCGGCCTGGAGCAGGTCGTCGGCCGAGCGCTGCACGTAGCAGCCCGTGGCCACGATCAATGCCTGTGGATTGGCGCGGCGCAGCGAGCGCAGCAGGCCGCGCGCCTTGCGGTCGGCAATATGCGTCACCGTGCAGGTATTGACCACGTGCACATCGGCACTATCGCCATCGACCACATTCCAGCCGCGGCGGGCAAACTGCATGCAAAGCTCCTCGCTCTCCGCCTGGTTGAGCTTGCAGCCCAGCGTGTGAAAGGAGATGGAGGGCAGGTTTTGACACTTCATGACCGAATTATATTGTCGGGCCATAACAGGGGTCAAACATTAAGCCGCAAAAATGCTGTGATTCCTTGCACCTGGGGTTGACTTGTGGTATAAAGCAACATTAACGTAGTTAAGGATTTGGTTTGAGCCATACACACTGGAATGTTCTGCCCGCACCCGCCAAACTGCCTGAAGTTCCCGGCATTCACCCGCTGGTAATCAAGCTGCTCTATAACCGCGGCGTGCGGGAGCCTGAGGAAATCGACCTCTTTCTCAATACGGATGAGCGCGCCCACAGCGACCCCTTTTTGATCCCGGATATGGCGCAGGCGGTGCTGAGGACGCACCAGGCCCTGCTTTCAGGGGAGAAAATTGCGGTTTACGGGGATTTCGATGCCGACGGCATCACGGCTACCGCCATACTGGTGCAGGCCCTCAGGGAGCTGGGCGCCAGTGTCATGCCCTATATCCCCAACAGGGCTACGGAGGGCTACGGGCTGAGCCAGAGCGCTCTGGAGAAGCTCCGGGAGCAGGACGTCAACCTGGTGATCACATGCGATACTGGTGTGACAGCCGTGCTGGAGGTGGAGATCGCCAAAAAGATGAGGATGGATGTGGTGATCACCGACCATCATGTGCCGGTGGGCCCGCTGCCCAATGCCAGGGCGGTGGTCAATCCCAAGAGAAGCGATTCCCATTACCCGCTCAAAGACCTGGCGGGTGTGGGGGTGGCCTATAAATTCCTGCAGGCGTTGCTCAAGGACAAGAACAGGGATGATATCCTGCACAACTCACTGGACCTGGTGGCCATCGGCACCATCGCGGACATGGTGGCGCTGGTGGGGGAAAACCGCTGGTGGGTGAGGCAGGGGCTGAAACTGATCAACAATACGCAGAGGCCGGGACTGCAGGAGCTGCTGCGCGTCACCAACCTGCAGCCGGGCAAGCTCAGCGAGGGAAATATCTCCTGGATGATCGGTCCGCGCATAAACGCCGCGGGCAGGATTGACAACGCCAATACCAGCTATCAACTGCTTATGACGCAGGACTCAGCCGAGGCGGCCTTCCTGGCCGCAGAACTGGACAGGAAGAATGCGGAACGCGTACAGCAGACCAATTCGCTGCTGGCCCGGGCACGGGACAAGATCATAGCCAGCGGCAGCGACCGGCCCATCCTCATCGCCACGGGCGAAGACTTTCACTCAGGCGTGATGGGACTGGTAGCCGGCCGGCTCTCGGAAAAATTTTACCGCCCGGTGATACTGATTAAGCTGGGTAAGGAGACCTGCCGCGGCAGCAGCCGCAGCATACCCGAGTTCGATATTATTGCAGCGCTGAGCCAGTGCCAGGACCTGCTCACACGCTTCGGCGGACACACCAGGGCGGCCGGGCTGAACTTGAATCCCAAAGACCTGGCGGAATTCCAGCAGAGGATGGGAGGGCTGGCCAGGCAGCAGCTGGAAGGGCTGGACCTCAAGCCACATATCGATATCGACGCAGAGGTTCAACTGCACAGCCTGCAGCGGCATGTCTATGACAACATGCTAAGGCTGGCTCCCTTCGGCATGGGCAACCCAGAGCCTGTTTTTATCACCCGCATGGCAGAGGTGCTGGATGCCAGGCAGATGGGCAGCAATGGCGAACATCTCAGGCTGAAGCTAAAACAGAAAAACAGCACCTGGGATGCCATCGGCTGGAATATGGGCAATTACTTTGCCGAGGTGGAGAAATATATAGACGCGGTCTTCTCCCTGGAGCTTAACCGCTGGAACAGCGAAGAATACCTGCGCCTTAACCTGGCCGATATTTCGCCTTCAGTATAATCACTCCGCAAGCGGAGCCTGCACTTTTTCCCCTTTTCTAAAGCGTACGATTCTGACCACCATCCAGGGAATGGTCACCAGCAGCATGATGATGCCGATAATCTGTGCCTGCTGCATGCCGAAGAGCCAGGGGCTGCCCTCGCGGAAAAATCTGATGATGAGGTCGCCGCCGGCATACAGCGCCAGGTAGAGCAAAAAGAGCGTGCCCCGTGGCTGCAGCCGTTTGCGCAGCATCCACACAAGGGCAAAGGCAAGCATATTCCAGATAATATGAATAACCTGCGTGGGCAAAATAGCCAGGCCCAGCGGGGCATAGGTATTGGGATTATCATAAATCACGCTGCAGAAGGCTTCCGAGGGCAGGCCGAAACAGCAGCCGTTTAAGAGGCAGCCTACACGTCCGATGGCCATGCCCACCAGCGCCCCCGGCGCTATCATATCGCCAACCATCCAGATGGAGAGCTTCTTCACCAGGCAATAGATTACCACGGCCAGCAGCACGCCGATGACGGCCCCGTAGATGGCCACGCCCTCAAAACCGACGATCTCTGCAGGATGCAGGGAATAGTAATCCCAGCGGTCGATGACATGCACCAGCCTGGAGAAAATCACGCCGCCGATAACGGCAAAGATGGCCAGGTTATAGACATGCTCCTCGGAGATGCTCCTGCGCCTGGCTTCCAGCAGCGAGATGGCGATGATGGCGATGATGGCCAGCACCACCATGATACCGTACCACCTGATGTCCAGAGGGCCGATACTGAAGGCTACGGGGTTTATATCAATATGGAACATGTCTCACCTCTATGTTTTAAAAATGGCCTCGGTAAAATCCACCGCATCGAAAGGGGCCATATCTCCCATGCCCTCTCCCGTGCCGATATATCTGATGGGTATACCCAGTTCATCTGCAATGGCCAGCACAATACCCCCGCGGGCAGTGCCGTCCAGCTTGGAGAGAAAGATGCCGCTGACACCGGTGGTATCTGAGAACTGCCTGGCCTGGATCAGCCCGTTCTGGCCGGTGGTGGCATCGATCACCAGCAGAATTTCCTGCACGGCATCATGACGATCGATGACACGCTTGTACTTTTTCAGCTCCTCTATGAGATTCTACCTG
>CAZTHJ010000073.1:0-6582 GCA_964613565.1 uncultured Dehalococcoidales bacterium
CACGGTCCTGATAAGACCGGGGTCTGTGGTTCGAGTCCACAATGGCCCACCATTTAAGTTGATCCTTATAGTACACCTCGCAAATCTGGATCAGGGAGAATAGCAGGAGATAATTGCATGGCTGATGACTGTATTTTCTGCAAGATTTTCAGCGGGGAGGTAAATGCCCGGGTTATTTATAAAGACGAAAATACCATGGCGTTGGTGGATAATATGCCGAGGTTTGCCAAAGGCCAGTGCGTGGTGATACACCGCAAGCATGTCAATCAATTCTTCGAGCTGCAGGATAACGAGATCGCCGAACTCTTTATCAGCGTAAAAAAGATCGCACACAAGTTATATAAAATATACAATCCCGAATATGTGTGCATTTTTTCCAGAGGACAAACCGTGGCGCATTCACATATCATCCTATACCCATCCTCACCTTACGGCACCCTGGACGGTATTTTCAGGAGTATGGATGTCATTCGCAGGCTGGCATTGGAAAGCAGTGATGAGAGCACGCTGGATGAAATAGCCGCTTTAATAAAGGATGCCTGAACGAATTAATAGGGACATTAAAAGATTAACGGTTAGGCTCGGAGAAGCCAGCGATATATCATTCAATATGGCCAGACCAAAACAGGGTATGTCCTACTGAGTTTAACAGGACTAGGGAAACTGTAGAAGCCTCTATGGTATCTGTGCAGAGGGAGATAGATAGACTAGAGCGAACTGGTGAGGGAGAATCAGAAGAAGCCACTATATGCTCGCTATACTGTTAGAATACTTACAAAATAATTGGAGCACCCATGAAAAAAGAATTTCTCTCTGGAAATGAGGCCATTGCACTTGGCGCTTACAAAGCAGGAGTAAGAGTGGCTGCTGCCTATCCAGGAACACCGAGTACTGAAATACTGGAAAACTTTTCCAAATTTGATGGTGTTTATGCCGAATGGTCAACAAATGAAAAGGTGGCCATGGAAGTCGCCATGGGCGCATCATACGCCGGCAGGCGTACCATGATGTCATGCAAACAGGTCGGGCTGAATGTTGCCAGTGATCCTTTTATGGCGGCGTCCATAACCGGTGTAGACGGCGGCCTGGTTGTCATCTGCGCTGATGATCCCGGCATACACAGTTCACAAGACGAACAGGACAACAGGCACTATGCCAAACTGGCCAAGATTCCCATGCTTGAGCCCAGCGACAGCCAGGAAGCATTTGAATTCACCGCCTGTGCCCTGGGTATCAGCGAGCAATTTGATACGCCGGTGATGGTGCTCACGACAACCAGGGTTTCACATTCCAAATCCATTGTGGATACCTATAGGGTGAAAAAAGTCATTCCGCGAAAGGCTAAATTCAATCACAATGTGCCCAAATATGTAATGCTCCCGCTATATGCCAGGCAAAGAAGGCCGTTCATTGAAGAAAGGCTGCTGAAGCTGGCACTGTTTGCCGAGACCTTTGCACATAACCACTTCATTAAAGGCAAGCGGGATATCGGCATAATTACCAGCGGGATTTCTTATCAATATGCCAGGGAAATCTTCCCGGATGTTACCTACCTCAAACTTGGCATGACATATCCCCTGCCGGTTAATCTAATCAGACAGTTTTCTGAGTATGTTAAGACTATCATCGTTATTGAGGAGCTGGACCCATTTCTCCAGGAAAATATCTCGGCTCTGGGCATAAAAGTCAGCGGCAAGGAGTTCATTCCGAGGATCGGTGAGCTTGACCCGTTGATCATTGATCAGGCGGCCTGTAAAGCCGGATGGAAAGACCACCCCCGCTATTCCCTACCAGCTTATCCGAAAGCTCAATTACCTGCCCGCCCACCACTATTATGCCCGGGTTGTCCGCACAGTGCTGCATATTTTGTCATAAGTACACTGGCACAGCGTGCCAAGGTAATCAACAGCGCCGGTACCGCGGACAACGAATCCAAATACATCATAACCGGGGATATCGGATGCTATACACTTGGAACTTACCCGCCATTCAGGGCGCTAGATACAACCGCCTGCATGGGAGCAGGTATCGGTCAGGCCATCGGAATGAAAAAGGCCGGTATTGAGCAGAAGGTTATTGCTGTAATCGGCGACTCGACCTTCCTGCACTCAGGCATAACAGGACTGATCGATGCATATTATAATGCGGCCGATATTACCCTTGTGATACTTGATAACGGAACCACCGCTATGACGGGGCATCAGCAGCACCCCGGTACCGGGATCACCGCCAGAGGTGAGAAGACAAATTCCGTTAAAATTGAAAAAATTGTGGCTGGCATAGGTATTGACCAGGTACAGGTGGTGGATGCTTTTAATGTCAAAGAGGTAAGAAAAGCGATAAAAAAGGCACTGGATTTCATCCATATCTCTGTGGTAATTGTACGCGGCGCCTGTGCCATGCTGTCACCCAGAAACAGTTCTGTAATGAGCATTGACCAGGACGAGTGCACCCGCTGCCAAACATGCCTGAAGATCGGCTGCGCCGCCATTCAGAAAGACGGTGAGGCTGTCTTCATTGAAACGGCGCTTTGCCGCGGGGAGACCTGCACTATCTGTTCACAGTTGTGCCACCAGAAAGCAATACATGAAATTAATAAAGATTAGGTGATGCTTCATGAAAACTAAAATCAATATACTCCTGGCCGGGGTAGGAGGCCAGGGCACAATTCTGGTCAGTGATATCATCAGTGATGCTGCAATTGCCAGCGGTTACGATGTAAAAAAGACCGATACAATAGGCATGGCACAGCGCGGTGGCAGCGTGATCAGCAATTTGATTATAGGGGATAAGGTATGGTCGCCCCTGATTGCTGAGGGCGATGCCGACCTGCTGATTGCCTTTGAGAAACTAGAGGGGGCCAGATACGGCCACTTCCTCAAGGAAAACAGCATCGCATTGATCAATGACTATGCCATACCGCCCTTATCAGTCAACATGGGTGCAGGCCGTTACCCGACAAATGATGATATCCTGAAAACTATCAGGCAAAGAACCAAAAATGTTTACCTTATGCATGCGTCGGAACGCGCCAGGGAACTCGGTGATATGCGTACTTTTAACGTCTACATGCTGGGCAGCATAACACATTTTCTGCCCGTCAAGGAGCACATCTGGTCTGAATGTCTGAGCCATAAATTGCCGGCAAAAATCCTGGATATCAACCTTGAGTCGTTCAACCTTGGTAGAAAGGAAATTGCATCCTATTTTAAATAGCCGCTGCAAAGCCGGTGTCGTCTTCTGCCGTATCATTTATGTATCCTCGAAAGGGTGCCCCCCTGTATCAAAGTCCGGAAGGTAATTCTGGGGTGCATCCAGCCTCTGTAGCCAGCCATTTTCAAATCCATATCTCTCCACAATTTTAACCACTGAATCGTATTCTTCTCTGGTGATTTTCCTTGACAGAGGTGGAAATTTGCCTGCATGATGCATGGGCATGTACTGCGACATGACACTCAGGGTTACTGTACTGGATAGATTACGGTGCAGCCACTTCAGGGATTCGGCACTGCCTGCAATATCCTGGGGTAAGATCAAGTGCCTGATAATCAGCCCTCTCACTGCGATATTGTCCTCCGTTACCTCCAAGTCACCTGTCTGCCTGTACATTTCCTTTATGGCAAGCTTGGAAAATTCGACATAACCGACTGCACTGGAGTATTTCTCTGCCATATCATCCGAGGAGTATTTCAGGTCGGGAAGATAAATATCTATAACACCTTCCAGCAGCCGCAGCGTTTCCAGCGAATCATAGGCATTGCTGTTATAAACCAGCGGCACCTTGAGACCCAGCGGCACAGCTCCAAGCACAGCCTTTACTATTTGTGGAACGAAATGCGATGGAGAGACAAGATTAATATTATGGCAGCCCAGTTGATCCTGCAAATACAGCATTGTTTTTGCCAGCTGCTCTATCTGCATAATATTGAAATTCTGAGGCTCAGGCCTCTGGCTGATTTGATGGTTCTGGCAAAAAATACATTTGAGATTACAGTTGGCGAAAAATATTGTACCTGAACCGCGTCTCCCTGATATCACCGGCTCCTCGCCATGGTGATCACAAAAAGACGCCACTGCGGGTAGATAACCGGAACGGCAAAATCCTCTTTCATCATTCAGCCTGTTGACTCCGCAGTTGCGTGGGCACACATTGCAGCTGCCTAATTTCTCCTCCAGTATCCTGGACCGATTCGCCAGCTCACCTGTCTTATAAAGGGCAATGTAACTACTTTCGTGATCCCCTAGCGTGGCACTCATGGCAGATCTACCTTCCTGATTTGCCCTGTATAAAGCTCAATTGGCCGCATGCTGCATGAACATCTGAGCCCCTGGTAAACCTTCTGGTGACATTAATGCCTTCATTATTCAATATGTTCTGAAAGGCATCGACTGTTTTGACAGCGGGCGTCTTAAATTCAGCGCTGAAAGTTTTATTATAGGGGATCAGGTTTACATTGCAGGTTAAATCCCTGAGTAAAACCGCCAGCCTCCTGGCATCCTCGGCATGGTCGTTGACCCCCCCTATCAAACAATACTCAAAGGTTATTCTCCTGCCGGTATGGGCAAAATACTCTGTGCACGTATTGATGATCCTCGAAATCCTGATATGCTTCATGGACGGGATTAGATAATTCCTCACCACATCGCTGGATGCATGTAAGGAAACGGCAAGAGTGATCTGAAGATTTTCCCGCATCAATTTTATCATCCCCGGAATATGCCCGACTGTACTGAGTGTGATATTGCGTGCGCTCAGGCCGATCTCATCACGGATCAAATTAATTGCCTTGAGTGTGGCAGCGTAATTCAGCAGCGGTTCCCCCATGCCCATGAAGACAATATTATCAATGTTCCGGTCTTTTTTTGCGGAAGAATTACGCGCATCCAGTATGCTGCCCAATAGTGAAATCTGTGCAACGATTTCTCCTGGCGATAAATTCCTTCTGAACCCGCTCTGCCCTGTGGCACAGAAAATACACCCGATGGGGCATCCTACCTGGGTTGAAACACAGCAGGAAAAGCGACGGGCATAGGGCATGCCCACAGTTTCCACATATGCATCATCTTGTAGCTTGATGAGAAGCTTTAAGGTACCGTCCTTGCTCACCAGGTAATTATGTCTTTTCGCCGGGCTGGTCTCATAATACTGTCCCAGGTAGTCACGCAGCTTTAAGGGGATATTCAGCATATGGAAGATGTTTTGTGTGTTCTTTTGGTAAATCCAGTGCGCAACCTGTTCAGCACGATATGCTGCAAAACCGCCCTGATTTAGGACAGTGCTCAGTTCGCCCCTGGATAGCCCCAGTAAAGTTTTTTTCATGATCAACCTGTCAGGGTATGACAAATCGAAACACCCCTGCTGTCAGGATTATACCTCGCGCAAGGTCAAAGGTTAACTTTTTATGCCAAAGAGCAGGCAGGAAGAGGAGGCATGCATTACCAGAATTTGGGTATCAGCGCTCTGCGCTGGGATGGATATTCAGGAAAGTAGCGTTTATACCATTCATGATTTGATCTGGCCCGCGGTATCAGGTTAGCCATGGTCCAAACGGCAAAGGCTAGCCCGCTTAATGACCATGTTGCCACAGCCCATCCTACCCAGATCATGATTTCGCCCATATAATTGGGACTTGATACCAGGTTAAAAAAGCGTCCCTGAGGTATCCTGTAATCAGTCTCATTATCACTGCGTATATTCTTCAACACTTCATCCGAATACCGATTGATATAATAACCTGTAATAAAGATGGCAAGGCCGGTGAGAAACCTTGGATCGAGTAGCCAGTTGTTCGTGTATTTATCGGCAAAGGTAAATATATACCTGCCATTCAAGTAGGCATTGCCAAGATTAAAAATGAAGCCCATACATACTACCGCCAGCGGTATTTTCTTTCGCCTTTGATTCAGGCTGAAGGGATAAATAAAAGCCCGGTGAATATAATGTGCCTCCCACATTAATAAAAATACCAGAGGAACAATGGAGAAATGATATCCGCCAATGAAATAATAGAGGGCAAATAATATCGCGGCCGGTGCTTCCATGACCAGCCAGCCCATCCTGTTATTGAGATATATACCCCAGCCCTGTCTCATGTGTCGCCCATAGGGTGCCACAATAAAAAATAAGGCGATAAATACAATAGCGGAAAGGACAAACCAGCCTGCCAGCAAAATATCATAGAATGCCTTCTCGTTTATCTGCATATATTAAAAAAGCCTCTAATCCGCTGCGGATACATCGGATAACTATGCTGCGGTATTATAAATGCAGATGCTGTTAAGTTCAAGGTTTCGCCTCAAAAATGCCATAAACCATGCTGCCGGATGAAAAGGCATTGATAAAACCAATGAATTTTTGATATTATTCCAAGCATAACAGAAAGCAATACTGATAGATCGCGGATTCTTAATGTATACGAAAAGGAGTGTAAATGAGCGTTCGGCTTGATGGAAAAGTAGTAATTGTTACAGGAAGCGGCAAGGGTATCGGCAGAAGTATAGCGATATCCTTAGCTAACGAGGGTGCCAGAGTTATTATAAATGCCAGGAGTAAATCCAGCAAACCCGGAATGATGGTGGCTG
>CAZTHJ010000074.1:0-6079 GCA_964613565.1 uncultured Dehalococcoidales bacterium
CCTCCAGGAAAAAAGGTGGGGCGAAACGATCCCTGCCCCTGCGGTTCCGGCAAGAAGTACAAGCACTGCTGCGGCCAATAGTTCTCGACTCCACGCCCTCTCTGGATTACAATTGTATTGATATGGATAATGCACAGATTGCTGCTGTTTTCCAGGATATCGCAGACCTGCTGGAAATCAAGGGAGAAAACAAGTTCAAGATCAGGGCATATCAGAGGGCGATTCAGGCAATAGAGAGCCTGCCGCAAGAGCTTGAGCAGATGATGGCGGCCGGAGAGGACTTGAAGGAGATACCAGGGGTAGGCGATGCCATTGCAGGCAAAATCAGCGAGCTGGTGCAGACCGGGAAATTACAATATTACGAAGATCTCAAAGCCCAGCTGCCCCCCGGCATAACTGCCCTCCTGGAAATTCCGGGTGTGGGGCCCAGGACTGCGCATAAACTAGGCCAGATCGGCATCAGCAATATTGACCAACTGGAAAAGGCGATCCAGGGCGGCAGTTTACATGAAATGCTGCGCCTGGGAGATAAGACCTTACAGAATATACTGCATGAGATACAGGATATACGGCGCAAGGATAGACGCATTCCCATCGGCGAAGCCCTGCCGCTTGTCGATGCGATTTTCCATGCCTTGAGTGATATCGTCGGTGTACGCAACCTGACCACCGCGGGCAGCCTGCGCAGGTTCAGGGATACCGCCGGCGATATTGACCTCATGGGCACAGCGGATAATGCTGCAGCCGTGATCGATGCTTTTGTGGCATTGCCGCTGGTCAAACAGGTGCTGGCACAGGGCACTACCAAGGCCAGCGTGATAATGAAAAATGGCTTGCAGGCTGACCTGCGCATGGTGGAGCAAAATTCCTTCGGGGCTCTGCTGCAATATTTTACAGGAAGCAAGCAGCATAATATTTTGCTACGGACAAAGGCACAAAAGCGAGGCCTAAGTCTCAACGAATATGGCATCACAGATACAACTACAAACATGCTGGAGAAATTCAGTACTGAGGAGGACTTTTACCACCGGCTGGGATTGCAGTATATTCCACCGGAGATCCGGGAGGGACAGGGTGAAATCGAGCTGGCCGAGAGAAATATGATCCCTCATCTGGTGGAGATGCGGGACGTAAAGGGCGATTTGCATATTCATTCCAATTGGAGCGACGGCCGCGACAGCATTGAATCGCTGGCCATGTCGGCGAGGGACATGGGGTATGAGTTTATCTGTATCACCGACCATTCAGCAGGGCTGGGGATTGCACATGGGCTGAATACTGAACGCCTGGCGGCGCAAATCGACGAGATTAAATTACTCAACCACAAGCTTCAGGGTATGCGTGTTTTAAGTGGTATCGAAGTAGATATCCATGCTGACGGCAGCCTGGACCTGCCGCCGGAAATATTGAGCAAGCTGGATATAGTAACCGCCGCAATACATTCCGGAATGCGTGAGGACGAGGAGCAGATGACGCGGCGTGTCATTAAAGCGCTGGAGAACCCACTTGTGCATGTGCTGGCCCACCCCACCTGCAGGATTATCGGCAGTCGGGAGCCTGTGGCACTCGACATGGAAGCCCTTTTCCGGGCGGCGCTGCAGCATAATAAGGCGCTGGAGATTAATGCCAATCCAAGCAGGCTGGATTTGAAGGATATCCACATCCAGCGTGCCAGGGAACTGGGAGTGAAGTTGACTTTGGGCACGGACGCGCATGGAGCCGAGCAGCTGCGCTTTATGCGTTTTGGAGTGGGCACGGCTAGGCGCGGCTGGTGTCAGGGCAAGCATTTATTAAACAGCTGGAGGCTACCGGAAATATTGAAATTTTTAAGCGGCAGGAAATGAAAGCGGACGAGCAGAATACAGGCAACAGAAGTCTGGTTAAAAATGAAGCTGATCAGCGGGCTATCCGGCATCTGCGCGACGCCGTCAGGCGCGGCCGGCACTGGTATCTGGCACTGCTGGAGTCGATCAAACTGTGGAACAGCGCGGAAGAGCATCATAACGGCAGACATTATAAATACCTCATAGATGGGGAGGCTTTTGACTGGCTGCTGCTGGCTGAAAGGCTGCTCACAGAGGTCAAAGATGATATTGACGAAGATGAAATGATAGAGCTGCTGTTTTTTGACAGGCCGCCAGTTGATCTGACTAAAGATGAGTTCCGCAATCTTATCGGCCAGGCGAAGTACAGGGCCTATTTAAACTATTCCTATGGAGTACTGGTGGAAGAATCCCTGATTTACGCGGTTGTGAACGAGGTAAGAAAGGATAAAAGAAGCTTGGGCGCAAATGAGGACCAAGGCGTTATGGACAGGGCATTCAAGATTATTTATGGGGCAGTGGAGGAAAAGCTGATCTCCCATTTCATTCAGGAGAAAGGCTATAACAGGCGCAAGAATATCTCCCTGGGTGAGCTAAATGAGTTCTACTACTGGCTGTTTAAGTACCGTCTCAAGCACAACGATAGTTCCAGAGTAGCCAGCGATACTAAAAAAGCGCTGTTGCGCTTGCAGAATATCATGGCCCGCAAAAGCGGGCACTAGCCGAGCTGGCTGAGTTCCTTTTGCAGCCTCTGCAGCTTGTCTTTTTGTGCCTGTAGCCTGTCCCTTTCCTTGTCCACAACAGCAGGGGGTGCCTTGCTGAGGAAGGCATCATCTGCAAGGCGTTTTCCCAGGCGCCCTATATCCTGGGTGACCTCGCTGATTCCATCTTGCGTTCGCTGTCTTTCTGCTTCCAGATCGACCATGTGCGCCATCGGGATCACCAGCTCTGAGGTGCTCAGCACCTGTACGACCGACTTATCCTCATCCTTCTCTCTCTCGTTTCGATGCAGTATGCTCAAAGGGCGGGCATGTGAAAGCATCTGAATGATATCAGCCTTTTCCTCAATTGTATCCTTGAGTTCATCTGCATAGACCCTGGCCTCTATCCATTTGGAGGCGTCAACCCTATGTTCGGCGCGTATATTTCTGATCGCGCGTGTGATCTCGATGATGCTGTCCATAACCCTTTCCGCTTCGGCGTCACGGAATTCTGCTTTTGCAGAGGGGTAGGGGGCCACCATGATGGAGGATATATTCTGATTTAAGCCTGCCACCCGCTCTTTCATGGTTTGCCAGAGCTCTTCAGTGATATAGGGCATGAATGGGTGCAGCAGGCGGAGAGCTTTTTCCAAGACATACACCAGCATTGGCATGGGGGATGCCGAAGACTGCGCCAGACGCAGTTTGGCTATTTCAATATACCAGTCGCAGTATTCTCCCCAGAGGAAATCATAGATCGCCGTTTCCGCCTCACCGAAAAGATAGTTCCGCATATCCTCTTCAACCATTTTAATAAGTCTGCTGAGGCGGCTTATGATCCAGCGGTCCTCGATATGGGCAGACGCCTGGTGCTCGAGATTTGATAGAGCCATGCTATCCAGAGGCTGTTTTTCAATATTTTGCAGCACAAAGCGGGAGGCATTCCACAGCTTGTTGCTGAAATTGCGTGCTGCTTCCAGTTTATGCTTACCCATGTTGACGTCATTGCCCGGTGCCGCTCCTGTGGTGATGGCAAAGCGCAGTGCATCGGTGCCGTATTTCTCGATGACCGCCAGCGGGTTGATGACATTGCCGCGAACCTTGCTCATCTTGTGTCCTTTCTCATCGCGTATCAGCCCGTTGAGATAGACGGTATGGAAGGGTATGTCTTCCATGTCCTCCAGTCCCATCATGATCATACGCGCCACCCAGAAAAAGAGTATGTCATATCCTGTCACCATTACGGACGTAGGATAAAAATATTTGAGGTCTTCGGTCTGCTGTGGCCAGCCCAGCGTAGAATGCGGCCACAGAGCGGAACTGAACCATGTGTCAAGCACATCGGTTTCCTGTTCCAGGTGAGTTGAATTGCATTTTGTACATTTTTCAGGTGTTTTAACCGCGACTATCATTTCCAGACAGTCCCTGCAGTACCATACTGGTATCTGGTGTCCCCACCATAATTGCCTGCTGATGCACCAGTCACGTATATTCTCCATCCAGTTTAGATAAACCCTGGTAAACCTTTCCGGTATGATCTTGATATTGCCGCTGGTGACCGCCTGGATAGCCCTTTTTGCCAGTGGTTCAACGGAAACAAACCACTGCTGGCTGACACGGGGCTCTGTCATGGTCTGGCATCTGTCGCAGTATCCCACTGCATGGGAATGGGGCTCGATTTTCTCTAGCAGTCCCAGCTTCTGGAAGTCCTCTATCACTTTCTTGCGTGCCGCAAAACGCTCCAGGCCGCAGTAAGGACCCGCGTTCTCGTTCAGTGTGGCATCCGGGTTCATGATATTGATCAGCGGCAAATTTTGCCGCTGTGAGATTTCAAAGTCTACCGGGTCATGCGACGGGGTGATCTTTACCAGCCCTGTACCGAAGGAAGTATCTATGGCTTCATCAGCGATAAGGGGAATTTGGCGATTGATTAAGGGCAATACCACCATCTGGCCGATCAGCTTTGAAAAGCGCTCATCGCCGGGGTTGGTGGCGACGGCGGTATCGCCCAGATATGTTTCGGGTCGGGTGGTGGCCACCGTGATATAGCCTTGCCCGCTTGCCAGCGGGTAGCGCATATAATACAAATTGCCGGACGTATCCTTATGCTGCACTTCCAGGTCTGAGATGGCGGTCATGCATCTCGGGCACCAGTTGATGATGCGTTCACCGCGGTAAATCAGCCCCTTGTTGAACAGGTTGACAAAGGCTGTGCGTACTGCCAGAGCAGGGCCCTTATCCAGTGTAAAAAGTTCACGTGACCAGTCGGCCGAGGCACCCATCCTCTGGTGCTGTTCAGTGATGGTCTTTCTGGCCTTATTGACCCATTCCCAGACGCGCTGTGCAAATTTATCTCTGCCCAGCGTATGTCGGTCCAAACCTTCTTTAAGAAGCTGCTGCTCGACGACAAACTGTGTGGCAATGCCCGCATGGTCAACGCCGGGGAGCCACAGAGTGGGCTCGCCCAGCATGCGGTGCCACCTGATCAGAATATCCTCATAAGTGGCAGTAAGGGCATGTCCCAGATGCAGTTCCCCCGTGACATTGGGCGGCGGCATAATTATAGTAAAGGGTTTTTTAGCCTTGTCAATCCTGGGGGTGAAATATCCACCTTTCAGCCAGAATTCATATAACCTTTGTTCCACTTCGGCGGGCTCGTATGCCCTGGGAATATCCTGCATTATCTTAAATCCTCAATTTTATGTTAGCCCCAAATGTAGGGACAGGTCTTTAGACCTGTCCACAACGAGGGATTGACAAATGCTCTCCCTGCATATACTTTGTGCGCTGATGCTTTCCCCTATAGCTATTAATCGGGAACTATATTATATGCTGCATCAGGGCAAAATCCTGACAATGCTGTCCAGTATTTTATCGGCCAGTTTTTTCTTCGACATCAGGGGCAACTCTTCGGCTTTGCCTTTGCGGTCGATAATAATTACCTGGTTATTATCTGAGCCGAAGCCGCAGCCTTTACTGGTGACGTCATTGGCAACAATCATATCCAGGTTTTTTCTTCTCAGTTTATCCCTGGCATTAGCCATAAGCCTCTGGCTCTCCGCGGCAAAGCCTACTTTCACAAAATTGCCCTCTACTGCCGCCAGTATATCCGGTGTTCTCTCCAGTTCCAGTGTCAGTCGTGATGCACCGTGCCGCTTAATCTTGTTTTTGGCGACCTCTTTTGGCCGATAGTCAGCCACCGCTGCCGCCATGATAAGGGCATGGCTTTTACGGGTGGCCTTCTTTACCTCTTTGAGCATATCCTCGGCGCTGATAACAGGGACAATGTCGATGTCGGCGGGTACAGGCAGTGAAGTAGGCGCTGTGATTAGTATTACCCTGGCCCCCCTGTTCCTGGCGGCTTCCGCCAAGGCATAACCCATCTTGCCTGAAGAGTGATTGGTAATGCATCTGACGGGGTCGATAGCTTCCTGCGTGCCGCCGGCGGTGATGACAATGTGAAGTCCCGAAAGGTCAGACCTGGCTGCCAGGATTTTATCAATGGCGCTGATGATCTCGCTGCGGGAACGCAATAAAACCCGGGAGCCGTTCCTG
>CAZTHJ010000074.1:6129-6523 GCA_964613565.1 uncultured Dehalococcoidales bacterium
TGACGGGCCTATAAACTGGAATCCCCTCCCTTGCAGCCTGGCTATATTTTCCTGAGTGATTTTATTCTCGTACATGCCGGAGTGCATAGCGGGGGAGATGAGGATGGGCGCACTCGTGTCCAGAACCGAGGTGGTCAGCATATCATCAGCTATGCCTGCCGCAATTTTGGCAATTACATTGGCAGTGGCAGGGGCGATGACGATGATATCAGCAGCTTCTGCTAGTGATACATGTTCCACGCTGAATTCGGAGGATATATCCCACATGCTGGTTACCACCGGACGTCCGGTAATACTGCGAAGGGTCAGGGGAGAAATGAACCTGGTAGCCGACTCGGTCATAATTACCTCAACCCTAGCCCCAGTCTGGGTTAACTTACTAGCGAGGTCGGCT
>CAZTHJ010000075.1:0-6400 GCA_964613565.1 uncultured Dehalococcoidales bacterium
CAGGGGCATATCAAAAGCGGCTGATATCACCTTGAGCGATGTCAGCGGGGCGAGAAGAGACTACCTGCATAAAACCTATGCTGTTCATTGCGTTAAAAGCAACCTGGAAGCGGTAAAAAATGCGGATGTAATTATACTGGCGGTCAAGCCGCAGGATGCCGCCAGGGTCATGCAGGAAATTAAGAATAAGCTCAATCCCGGACAGCTCGCTATTTCCATCATGGCCGGCATCACGCTGGATTCGCTGACGAAGGGACTGGCGCACGGTAAAATAGTCAGGTGTATGCCCAATATGCCGGCGCAGATCGGCGAGGGCATCACCACCTGGGTAGCCGCCACCGCAGTAACGGCGGCGCAGAAAAAGCTGGCGGGGAAAATCCTTTCTGCCATGGGAGAGGAAATCATGCTGGGTTATGAGAAATACATGGACATGGCCACCGCCATCAGCGGCTGTGGACCGGCCTATATCTATTTATTCATCGAGACATTGATAGATGCAGGAGTGCATATCGGCCTGACGCGGGCCATGGCAGAGAAACTGGCTGTGGAAACCACCATCGGTTCTGCCCGCAGCATCAAGGTGCTGCAAAAACATCCTGCAGAACTTCGTAATATGGTAACCTCGCCCGGCGGCATTACCGCAGAGGGGCTGCTGCAGCTGGAAAGCGGCGGCCTGCGCTCGCTGCTGCTCAAAGCCGTGATTGCCGCCTATGAAAAGGCAAACAAAATGGGCTCAAAATAAACGCGAATAAGCTTTGCGGGTCCTCCTGAAATAAAAAGGTAGCGCGCCTTTCCGAGCCCGATTCTGTTTTGAAAATAACTATTTTATTATATCAAAATTTGCCTTGCTTATACCTTGGGAGTTTCGCCTGGATGCAGCTTCTTCCATTTCTCCAGCAGTTGTTCCTTGCTTTCCTTGTGAGATGCATCAGGCTGCGCAGCATCTACAGGACAAACCTCGGCACACTGCGAGGACGGGAAGGATCCCACACACTCCGTACATTTAGTCGGATCAATGATATAGGTGCTATCGCCCTCGGAAATGGCGGAGTTGGGGCATTCGCTCTCACAAGCGCCGCAACTGATGCAGTCATCGGTAATTTTATAAGCCATGTATATACCCCCTTATTGTTATCAGATTGATATGGCCGATTGCAGTCAAATATTATAAATTCTTTGGCCTGTATAAATCAATTTCGCTGTCTTAGCACTTCTGCCCGAATTTCTGCCGCAGGGCTTTGGCCACATGGTCTGGCACCAGCCCATCGATACAGCCGCCAAGCTGGGTTACTTCCTTGAGCAGGCTCGAGCTGAGAAACTGGTATTGCAGGCTGGACATGAAGCATACCAGCTCCAGGTCCGGCATAAGCTTCTTGTTCATCATTGCCATCTCAAATTCGAGCTCAAAATCCGCGCTGGCACGCAGACCCCTCACCAGCGCTGTGGCGCCGATCTCCTTGGCAAAAGCCACCGTGAGTCCAGCATATGCCTCTGCAGTAATATTCTCATATTCCCTGACAGCCTCCCGGGCAAGCTCCAGCCTTTCCTCAACTGAAAACAATATCTTTTTGCTGCTGGGGCGGTCAAAAATGCCGATCACCACCCTGTCAAAAATAAGTGCAGCACGCCTGGCGATATCTATATGCCCGTTGGTGACGGGGTCAAAGCTTCCCGGATATAAGGCTGTTTTCAATTTTCACCCTCCGCTGTATAGATTGAGATAGATGTGTCCCCATAACGTCTGGCCTTGATCAAATTCATCCTGCCATAAGCCTCTTTTAAGGCCACCCGTGATGAATGTGACACCACCAAAAAGGCCTCCTCCTCCATTATCCGCCCCGCTCCCAGTTGTTTAAGAATATCTTCAATACCGGTGTCCGCGTACGGGGGGTCCATGAACACATGATCATATTTTCGCTCTAGAGTTGTTAAAGCCCTGCCCACCTCACTGCAATAGACCTTGGCCTGCCCGCTGAACCCTGTCTTTACCAAATTCTGTTTTATCATATCACAACAGCGCCTTTCCTTATCCACGAAGTCAACCCATTCCGCACCGCGGCTGAGCGCCTCTATGCCCAGCGCTCCACTGCCGGCATACAGGTCCACGCAGCGCCGCCAGTTACCACCCATCGATGCCAGCATAGAAAAAACCGCCTCCCTGGTCCTGTCCGTGGTCGGGCGAATATCATAGTTTTTGGGTGCATCGATGATCTGCCCTCGTGCACTCCCGCCTGTAATCCTCATGCCTTCTCAAAAACAAAACAAATATTACACACTGCATAGATTCGGAGTCAAGAAAAGCGAGATGTGGAGATCATCAGACACGTCCAACAGTATTGGAATAATTGAACATGACAGCGTTGTCCACATGCCCTCATTAAAATTTTATAAAATTGAATTGTCTGCGGCATTCACGATGGCAGGAGTCTTTCCGCAATGGGAAACACCTGTTGCATTGCCCAATTTGGCTATGATAAAATTGCCATCGGCTATTTTGGGCAGGAGGAATTATTCCGCGTGTTCAGCAATTACGGATACATAGCTATACTGCTGGTTGTGGCGACCCTGATCACTGTGATTATTCCTCTCATCCCTCTATTGCTGCGCTATTTGAAGGTGGTGCCGCACAAAGCCTCCGCTGCCAAGTACTCCACCTATGAATGCGGCATGGAGACCTTCGGCGATGCCCGTGTGCAGTTCAACTTCAGGTACTATTTCTTTGCCGTCATCTTCGTGGCGCTGGACGTTCTGACCGTCTTCCTTTATCCCTGGGCTATCAACCTGAAAAGCTTCGGCCTCTACGGCTACATCACCGTACTGGTCTTTTTCATCATCATACTGGTAGGCTATGTCTACGCCTGGCTTAAAGGAGCACTGGAATGGAAATAGAAAAATCTTTTGAGCTCGACAAGCATGAGTTGGACCTGTCCGAATCCACCCGCATAGAAAGGCTCATGGCCAATTCGCAAACGGCCCTGCCCGAACCCGATGCATGGCTGGAGGAGCAGGTCAAAAAACAGGTGCTGACCACTACCGTGGATACGGTATTGACATGGGCGCGCTCGCGCTCCATTTTCCCCCTCATGTTCGGACTGGCCTGCTGTGCCTTCGAGATGATCGGCACCGCGGCTTCACGCTTTGACGTGACGCGCTACGGCATGGATATCTTCCGCTGGTCGCCGCGCCAGGCAGACGTCATGATCTTGGCAGGCACGCTCACCTGGAAGATGGCACCCGCCGTGAGAATGATCTATGACCAGATGGCGGAGCCAAAGTGGGTCATCGCCATGGGCGTATGCGCCATCAGCGGCGGTACCTTCAGGGAATCCTACAGCGTTGTGCCCGGGGTCAACCGTATCGTCCCTGTGGACGTATATATACCCGGCTGCCCACCCCGGCCGGAGGCCCTTATCTACGGCATCAATAAACTGCAGTCGAAAATAGCCAAAGAGGGCGGGCTGCAAAAGGCCAGGGAGTAAGACATGACAGCGGCCCTAAAGTCACAGGATATTGCTAAGAGGATAGGCGGGGATTTGCAGGGCTGCATTATCTCTGCAGAGGGGAATGCCGTGATGGTAAATAGCGAAGCGGTTTTCCGGGTGGCCCAGTACCTGAAGGATACCCCCGGGCTTGAATTCGATTACCTGGCCAACCTTACAGCCGTGGACTATATGGACTATTTCGAGGTGGTGTATCACCTGGTATCGCTGGGGCATAATCACAGCCTGACCATGAAAACGCGCCTCTATACAAGGGAAAAACCCAGCCTGCCCTCGGTCTATAGCCTGTGGCGGGCGGCCGACCTGCAGGAACGCGAGATTTATGATCTACTTGGAATCCAATTCGAAGGTCACCCCAATTTGAAAAGGCTGTTCCTCTGGGAAGGCTTCCAGGGGCACCCGTTGCGGAGGGATTATCTCTAAATGACGCTCAAGACACAGCCTATGATTTTGAATATGGGGCCGCAGCATCCCTCAACGCACGGCGTTTTCCGCATGCGGGTAACTCTGGACGGAGAGGTCATCGTGGATATGGAGCCCATACTGGGCTACCTGCACCGCGGTATCGAGAAGCTGGCGGAAGGGCGTACATATACACAGAATATACCTCTCACAGACAGGCTGGACTATGTGGCCTCCATGACCAATAACCTGGCCTATGTCATGGCAGTGGAAAAACTGGCCGGTATCAAGGTTTCGCAAAGGGCTGAATATATCCGGGTGATTATTTCCGAGATGATGCGCATCTCCAGCCACCTCATGGGTATCGGCTTCCTGCTGAATGATCTGGGTGCCATGATGACCCCCGTGCTATATATGTGGCGCGAGAGGGAAAAGATCGTTGACCTCTTTGAAATGCTGTGCGGACAGCGCCTGCTGTATAACTATATGCGCATCGGCGGCGTGAGCCATGACCTGCCGGAAGAGTTCATGCCGGCACTGAAACGCTTCATGGCTGAACTGCCCCGTTTCTTCGATGAGTATGACCAGCTGCTGGCACAGAACGAGATCCTGCTGGCTCGTACCAAGGGCGTGGGCATACTGACAAAGGAAATGGCTATCAATACGGCTGCCTCAGGGCCGGTGCTGCGCGCCAGCGGCGTAAAATGGGACCTGCGCCGGGCAGACCCTTATTCCATCTATGATCGCTTCCAGTTCGATATACCAGTCGGCCAGACCGGTGATACCTATGACCGCTACTGGATCAAGGTGCTGGAGATGAGGCAGAGCCTTAAAATACTGGAACAGGCCGTTAAGGATTTGCCCAAAGGCGAAATCAGGGCAAACGTGCCGGCGCTGGTGCGGCCGCCCGCCGGTGAAGTGTACGGACATATCGAAGCACCCAAGGGCGAGCTCGGCTTCTATTTAGTCAGCGATAACTCTATTGCGCCCTACCGCTTCCATGTGCGTCCGCCGGAGCTGATCAATATCACCGCGCTGCGCGACATGGTAGTCGGCTGGAAGGTGGCCGATCTCATCATCATTTTCGGCAGCATAGATATCTGCATGGGGGAGATCGACAGGTAATGAACGTACTGCAGCAGTTCGACCTGTGGCTGAGGAATTATATGCCCGGCTGGGCAGCCTATGTCATCCCCGCCATCGTAGGCGTCGTTGTTCTTCTGGTTTTTATCTTCGGGCTGGTCATCGTCTTTATCTATATTGAACGCAGGCTGCTGGCGCGCTTCCAGATCCGCCTCGGCCCCAACCGCTGCGGACCCGAGGGAATTTTCCAGCCCATTGCCACCGCCATCAAAGTCCTCATCAAGGAGGATATTGTGCCCACGGCGGCGGATAAGGTGCTGCACTGGTTGGCGCCGGTAGTGGTTTTTATACCCATCATACTTATCTTCGCCGTGGTGCCCCTGCATAAGGGCGCTATCTACTCCGACCTCAACGTGGGCATTGTCTATATCGTAGCTATCAGCTCCATCTCCGCCGTGGGAGTTTACATGGCGGGCTGGGGCTCCAATAATAAATATGCACTGCTGGCCGCCATGCGCACCATCGCACAGATGGTGAGCTATGAGCTGCCTATCGTGCTTTCCATCCTGGGAGTAATTTTGTTTGCCGGCTCGCTATCCATGAACCAGATCGTGGAGGCACAGAATATACCCTATATACTGCTGCAGCCGCTGGGCTTCCTTATCTTCTTCCTGGCTGCGCTGGCGGAGATCAACCGCAGTCCCTTCGATCTGCTTGAGGCCGATTCCGAGATCGTGGCCGGCTACCACACCGAGTACTCCGGCATGAAGTTTGCCATGTTCTATCTGGGAGAGTTCGGCCATGCGCTGGTCTATTCCGCCATTATCTCCACCCTCTTCCTCGGGGGCTGGAAGGGGCCGCTGCTGCCGCCCTTCCTCTGGCTCATCATCAAGATAATCATTATCTTCTGTATCATGGTATGGATCCGCGCCACACTGCCCAGGCTACGCGTGGACCAGCTCATGTCCTTTGCATGGAAAGGCCTGCTGCCCATGGCCATTATCAACCTCTTCGTCGTGGCAGCGCAGGTGCTGTGGCTGCCAGAGGGGCTGCCCTGGCTGGCTGTTGTGATCAACTTCGTCCTGGCCGGTATTATCATCCTGCTCTGGTCCAGACTTTTCACCCTGGGAGGTGGCCGTGTTCAAGTTTGAGAAATATGGCGGCGGCATCGCCAAAGGGATGGCGCTCACCCTGCAGCACCTTTTCCGTCCCCCCATCACGGTGCAGTACCCCGAGGAGAAACTGCAGGTCTCGCGCCGTATGCGCGGCAATGAGCTGGTGTGGTTCCCTCTCAAATGCACCGGCTGCGCTACCTGCGCCAAGAGCTGTCCTCATGGCAATATCGAAATAGTTACTCACCGCGGTGAAGACAATAAGTATATTGTGGATAAATTTGAAATCGATACCGGCCGCTG
>CAZTHJ010000076.1:0-6307 GCA_964613565.1 uncultured Dehalococcoidales bacterium
AAGCGTGTTCAGGCTGAATGCTGGGGCCTGCCCGTTCATCTCGGGGCAGGTCTGCTCTGCACAGGCGCTGAACATAAACAGGGCTATGGCTATAAGGGCTATTATGAAGATAAATTTGTATTTATGCATTTTGATAGTAGCTATAAGGTTTTTAATATATTTTCTATTTCTTCCTGATTCTGCAGCGGTCCGATCTTATATTGTTGAATAACGCCCTGTTTGTCCACAAAGACGGTCATGGGAGCGCCCACGGCAAAGCCCAATGTGGCGGCGACAATGTCGCCTGGATCAGCCAAGGCCGTGAAATTAATCCCGTTAACCTGTATATATCCCCTCACCTCCTTAATTTTATCAGCTCGATAAATGGAGAGAACCATCAGTCCCGTATTTTCCCATTTATCATAGGCCGCCTGTATAAATGGTAGCTGGTGCTTGCAGCCGGGGCAGTTCATGGTCTTATGAAAAACTATAATAACAGGTTTTCCCGCATATTGATTAAAGCTTTGTGACTGGGCGCTTTCCTCAAGGGTTTTACAGTCAACGGTATTCCAGCTGAAAGCTGGCATGCTAATGCCTACCAGATCATTAACCTGCAGAGGGTTAGTGGAATTTTCTATATTAATGATATTGCCCATCGGCGGGCATATATCGGAGGAGGGACTGCTGCAGCTGGTTAAAAACACGGCTATGAGCAGGGGCATAATCAAGATTGGCCTTAAATGCATTAGAACAAAAGCTCCTTTCCTATTATATCAAGATGGCAAAATCATGCTTATCCAGGCAAAGTTATTGGTCAAGATTAATATTCCAATAATAATCAGCAATATGCCGCTGATAATTGAGATTAATCCCAGATGCTTGTTGATGTTTTTCCACAGTGGCATAACAGCACCCCAGGCTAGGCCGATCAGAATGAAAGGTATCCCCATGCCCAGAGAGTAAACAATAAGAAGTCGTGCTCCCAGCCCGACATTTTGAGAGCTCCAGGCCAGAGCTAAGATCGCTCCCAGTACCGGTCCGACACAAGGTGTCCAGCCGAGCGCAAAAGCCATGCCAATCAATACGGAACGTATATATCCGGGATTGCGGGACGGACTGAAATGTATTCGTTTTTCATAATTGAACCAGGGTATTTTAAAGGCGAGGATAATAAAAAGCCCCATTAAGGTGATCAGAACTCCCGCAATGATGCGTAAAATATCGGCATGCGCTGTGATGACAGTGCCTAAAAGTCCGACAGATGCACCCAGGAGGACAAAAATAATCGAGAAGCCTATAACAAAGCAGATGCTGTGCAATAACGCAGGGATGCGGCTGCTGCGTGCTCCGGGTTCAATAGCTGTCGAACCTGCCAGGTTGGCTATGTACGCTGGCACCAGTGGCAGTACACAGGGTGAGAAAAAAGAAAGAATGCCGGCAATGAAAGCCGCACCAAACGATATTTCTTGACTCAAGTATATACCTACTTGCCCAGTACGTTATCGAGCATTTTTTTTAGCTCGGCTTTAGCCTTATAGCCGATTACCTGCTGTTCGGGCTTGCCGTTTTTGAATATGATCATGGTGGGAATACTCATAACCCCGTACTGGGAGGCCAGTTGTGGATTCTCATCAACATTGATTTTGGCAAAGCCCATTTTATCTTTATATTCACCAGCCAGTTCCTCAATAACAGGTGCAACCATTTTGCATGGCCCGCACCATGCGGCCCAGAAATCTACCAGGACTGGTTTTTTTGCATCTGTCACAGCTGACTGGAACGTATTTTGGTTAACATCAACGATATTATCTGACATCGATAACCTCCCGTGGAACTAAGCAGTCATATCCTGTATTTGTCATGCTTGTAATATTAATATTTTATTATATAACGCTGTAGATAAATTACCTATTAAACCGGCATTTCCTTTTCTATATTGACAACCTGTAACCGAATGTAAACTTGAGCTATAATGAAGGGGAATAAGATCCTCCGGATTTTCTGGCAGGGCTGCTTAGTAATGGTTTTATCTGTGCAGAACAGCCTTATAGTCATCATTTTAAGTTGTGTGCTAATTCTAACCCATTTCATATTATTGGGCAATTCTACAATCCTCGTAATTCAATCGAGTTGGAACAAGTTACGGGCATTGATTGTTGTCTGCTGTGAGACTGTGTCTGCATCCTTGCCTTTGAGTAAAGCTGCTGCATGTAGGCTGCGTATAACATCAGCAGGCTGTGATCTATACCTGTTAGTCCTGCCATAAGATACCGGCGAATCTGTTTCAAGGAGTAATTGCTCCAGGGGCGTTTCCCTGACGGCGCGCCTGTGCTCTTCATGATATTCTGCTGCCGGTGTGCACGAGATGTAAAAACCATTACGGATAATTTCCCTCAAGACACTGGAAAGCCCTGTAAACCAGTGGAAGACCGCTTTCTTCAGGCCAGTTTCCAGAACCAGTTCAAGACAGTCTTGCCATGCATATCTGCTGTGCAGGGAGACAGGTTTGTCATATCTGGCAGCCAGCGCCAATAGTCTCTTTAAAACGAACTTTTGTTCTTCCTTTCCGCTCAGCCTGACCACTCTCTTATCATAGTCCAGGCCTATTTCTCCTATGGCCGATAGAGAGTTGATATTCTGTTCTATCTGGGCAATCAAATTGTCCAGTGTGTCCCCACGGCAAGTATGTATTTCCCAGGGATGCAGCCCCATGGCTGCATAGACGTATCGGGAATACTTCCGGCTGATGCTGAGTACCGTTGTGTTGGAGATGTATCCGGAACCTACACATAGTATCGCGGCAACCCCAGCCGCTTTAGCCGTGGAAATTATGGGTCCAATATCATCTTCTTCATCCAGGTGAGCATGTGTGTCCACAACTTTAATCATGTCTGTAATGTCCTTTCTTCCTGCGTTTTAAAACGTCGCTCTTACTTTGTCCATGTATTTACTGAGGTCATCTTTGCTGATGATGCTTGATTCGGTGATGATCTGTGTCCAGAGGCCGCATGCTATTTTATCGAAACCCGGCTCAGCTGTATATCCCTTTCCCAAAAGGGCATGCGCGTCGAACTTGGCGCTTTCACACACCACAGTCACTGGGGTTGACATAATCGCTGCCGAAGCTGCCAGTTGCAGCGAGGGTATGCCATTAATAATTTCGCCGGACGACAGCACGGCATCAGCGCCGATGAGAACCCTGCTGGCACCTCTTATGTATTTATGCATCTCGTTGTCGTCGATGATTTTGTGACTAATATTATTTTTTATTAAACTCAGGCTAGTTTCCTTTCCATACGAGATCGAGCCAACCTGAGACTGGCAAATTAGCACCTTGAATTTTGAATCCTGCTTTCTGGCCTCTGCCAGTGACTGGCAGACCAGAGAGCTGAAACTGCAGGTCATGATTGTATCGCCGTTACTGATGATAGTGGCGCAGTTAGCCGCAGCCTGCGCAGTATTTCTTTCTATTCTTTTTAGTACTTCTTTTCCCCTTATGGCGGCTTCACTCTGAAGGGGATTGATATTGCGATATTTGCGGGCAGAAGCCTGTATCTGGAGCATGTACAGGCTAACATAGTTGGCAATCGATACCATTCCGGGTCTGACTTCTATCAGTTCACTTGAAATGTCTTTTATCTGATTAATAAAATCCAGCATGCTGTATGATTGGCTTTGCTCGGCAGCGAGCATCAGGGTTTCAATGGCATAGCGGGTAAGCCAGCCGGCGCCGTGGAATTTGTCCTCCTTTAAATTATTAATGCGATGGGTCAAATTATCCTGCATTTGATTAGCAAGTATATATCAAGTACGCTTAAAATGCTCTTATATTTTTCTTGACACTAGATAGTATTAAATCTAAACTTATGCTGAATATGTGAGGTGACTGTTAGATGATTTGTCCGGCCTGTAAAAGTGAAATGATAGTGCTGGAATATAAGCAGATAGAACTGGATTACTGCAGTGGCTGCCGGGGGGTATGGTTTGATAATACCGAGCTTGAGCTACTGCTGCATTCCATTAATCTGGATAAAAATGATGTTGTCCAGGCTGACCTGCTCAATTCAGCACGAATTGAGCTGCCGAATAAAAGCCGCAGATGTCCTATGTGTAATAGGCCGATGAAACTGGTTGATGTGGGGGAACAGGAGCGCATTATTATTGATATCTGCCAGCGAGGTGACGGTTTATGGTTTGACGGTGGAGAACTGGCACAGCTGATCGGACAAAAAAGTGTCAAGCCGGGAATTTCTGCAGATTCGCGGGGCATGCTGGATTACCTTGGCGAAGTATTTCAAGGCAAGTCGTAATTGACCGACATTTTGATAACAGGGACTAATAAAAGGAGGCAACAAAGATGATAGCTCTGATCGTGGTAGTTGTAGTTGTACTGATAATACTGTTTGCTTTTATCGGTATCTATAACGGGCTTATAAGGGGCAGAAACAATGTGAAAAATGCCTGGGCTCAGATCGATGTTCAGCTCAAGCGGCGCTTTGACCTGATCCCAAACCTGGTGGAAACAGTCAAGGGATATATGCAGCATGAGCGCAATACTCTTGAAGCGGTAACAAAGGCCCGTAATCTTGCCCAGCAAATGGCATCCGGGGGAGTTGCTGAAAGGGCAAAAGTTGAAGGCGAGCTGGGCTTTGCTCTTTCCAGGTTGCTGGCTGTTGCCGAGCAGTACCCCGACCTGAAAGCGAATCAGAATTTTCTGGCATTGCAGGAGGAATTGACCTCTACGGAAAACAAGATCGGCTTTTCCAGGCAGTATTACAATGATTCTGTGATGAAATATAACAACCAGATACAGATGTTTCCTTCTAACATAGTGGCGGCCATGGCTGGTTTTAAGGCTTCTGAATTCTTTGAAACTACCATAGAAGCCGAGAGGCAAGCTCCCAAGGTCAGCTTTTCTCAGTAACCGCTGTAAAAATTGATTTAACAGATGATTTGGGAACAGATACGGTCTAACCAGATGCGTTCCGCACTGATGGTTATCCTGATGGGCGTGCTTTTGCTCCTTATCGGGTATTTCCTCGGTCTGTCCTTGCTCGATAGCGCTATTGGCGGTTTGCTGATTGCCCTCATAGTGTGGGCTATTATGACTCTGATAGCATTTTTCCAGGGTGATAGTATTTTGCTCAGCATCTCACAGGCGCGCAAAATAGGCCCCCAAGATCACCCGCGGCTCTACAATGTGGTCGAGGAAATGAAGGTAGCTTCCGGCCTGCAGAAAATGCCGGATATCTATATCATTGATGATCCCGCCATGAATGCCTTTGCTACTGGGAGGAGCAGCGATAAGGCTTCCGTGGCGGTTACTTCCGGTTTGCTGCAAAAATTAAACCGGGATGAACTGCAGGGCGTAGTGGCGCATGAAATATCCCATATCAATAATAGAGACGTGCTGCTCATGTCCATATGCGCGGTAATGCTTGGCACCATCGTATTGTTGTCATACTACGCTTCAAGGTTCATGCTGTTTGGCGGCATGACCAGGTCCAGGCGCAGTTCATCAGGTGGGGGCGGAGCCCAGATTGTAGTACTGGTAATTGCGCTTGCACTGATGATTCTGGCCCCTATCATGGCGCAGCTTATATACTTTGCCATTTCCCGTCGCAGGGAATATCTGGCTGATGCCTCTGCCGTACAATATACCAGGTATCCGGAAGGCCTGGCCTCTGCCCTGGAAAAACTGGCAGGCTCCAAAGAACAATTAAAATCGGCCAATAAGGCTACAGCCCCCATGTTTATTATTAATCCTTTCAGGTCTAAGGGGCTGTCTGCCAGCGACCTCACCAGCACGCACCCCCCGATTTCTGAGAGAATCAGGATATTGAAGGCCATGAGTGGCGCCTCGTACAAGGATTATGACATAGCTTACAAGTCGGTTAAGGGACGGAGTGCCCTGCCGCAGAGCGCAATGTTGACGTCGGATGCTATACCTCTTCGCCCCGCATCCGCAGATGATAGCGAAGGTACACAAACGGAGGTTGCCAGGGCACGGGAAACATCAGAGGCAATGTGGCATTCAGCGAACTACAGTACAGTTAATTGTGAGTGCGGCACCAGATTCAGGATACCGCCGGGTTTCAAAAGTTCGCAGTTTATCTGTCCCCATTGCGGGCGGTTGAATAAAGTTAACTTATGAGGATATTAATTTGAATATAGAACTATCATTTCTGGGTGCGGCACAAAACGTGACAGGGTCGCGCTATCTTATCAGGGCCAACGGAAAACAAATACTGGTTGACTGTGGTCTGCACCAGGAAAGGCAGTATCGTGAGCGTGACTGGGGAGAATTCCCTGTACCTCCCGGTTCCAT
>CAZTHJ010000077.1:0-6301 GCA_964613565.1 uncultured Dehalococcoidales bacterium
GTAATGATAGAGGAGTGCAAGAGCAGAATAATGTGTCTATGCCTAAAGCAAAGGGCGTATTTATCGAAGGCTCATATGGTGGAGATGCGGAAACATTGAACCTGCTGCTGGCTTCCGATGGCACATCATTTAGCTATATAGGACATACCATGGATTCGCTGGCCAACTATAACAATGAGCTGGATATCCATCTGCTGTGCCTGGCAAAGGATATAGAAGTTTCTACGGATGGTTTGACCTACATTGTTTCGATCAGAGATGACCTCAAATGGAGCAACGGGTCCAGCGTGACCGCTCGTGACTATGTATATACCATGAAAAATCTCATGTTCTCTGCCTGGCTGAATTATCCCTACAAGGATAGCTGGCAGGAACATGTGGATGGCCGTACCGTTCTGGTCCAGCCGGAAGTGGTTAATGATACCACCTTTACCATCCGCAGGCAGACCGTTGACCCTGAATTTGTCTATACCATTTATGACCTTATCCCTTATCCTGAATATATTGCCATTGAGTATGAGGGAGATGTGGATGCCTTTACACAGGCTGCCGAGTTCAACAATTTAACCTATACGGGCAACCTGGGACCTTACAAATTCAAAGAATGGATACGTAATGATCGCTTTGTCGTGGAGCGCAACCCGGACTATTACCTGGGCAAGGATATCGGGGCACCCTATTTTGAGCAATACGTGGTCAAGCAGTTCGGCACCTCTGCCACCATGCTGGCGGCGTTGGAAGCTGGAGATATCACCCTTGCCGGCATTGAGCCACAGAAGGTCAGCCGCTTCAAGGAGATGCAGCGCATTAATGTTTATACTGTTCCCACTGGCGGATATACCCTGCTGGCCTATAACCAGAGGAAAAACAGTTGGGAAGGCATGAGCAATATGTTGGTAAGGCAGGCGCTTTCCATGTCAATCAGCAAGGAGCTCATCTGCCAGAAAATCTACCTGGGTTTTGCCGAACCGGCCTATAGTTTCATACCTGTTGTTTCGCCCTGGTATGATGCTGATGCTGTGGCCAAGTATGGTGTGGGGTCGCTTCATGACAAACAGAAGGCCATTGAGAAATTTGCCCAGGCTGGATATGCACGTGAAGAAAACGGTAAATTACAGGTTACCGATAAGGATGGCAAACCTGTAAAGCTGATACTGGTCACCACTACGGGTGGAGGCCTTGCTGAGGATATAGCCTACCTGGTAAAGCAGGAATTATCCGAAATCGGCATCGAAGTTGAACTGAAGCTGGTACCCTGGGAAAATATTTTGCGTAAATACATGATGAACAAGGTGCCCGGCTCAGACCAGACGCCGCGGGACAATAACGGGCCCGATGCCATCAGCGAAGAGCCCTGGGATATGATACTGATGGCCTTTGGTACGGATGTCATGGCGCCCTCTGGCAGTAGCGTCTTTTTCACCTCTGACGGCGGGCTTAATTTCATCGGTTACTATAATCCTGAAATAGATCGGCTTTTTGCCAGGGTAAAATCTGCCGAAGCGCTGGAAGAAACGGCTCGTGCTGAAATGTATGCAGAGATTTCCAATACTCTTTCAAACGAACAGCCCGTCGATTTTCTTGTCTTCCGCAGGAGTAATATAGGATTCCAGTCTAATGTCAAGGGTGTCGAACCGGGCATCAGTATGAGCTACAATTATTATCTATGGCACTTTGAATAGTGAAAGAGTGCTGTTCTGTCGCCATTTATGCTATTATCCCGTATAAAAATAACGGTGATAACTGGTTAGATGCATAAAAGCTGGCTGCGGGATTATATTATACGGCGTCTGATTTTCGCCGTTATCACAGCCTTTTTAATTGTTACCATTACCTTTATCCTTATCAGGATTGGTCCCATGTCGCCGGCCGATAAATACCTGGCGAATATAGCCTCCAGCGGTGGGGATGTAGAACAGATTACCGCCGCCATCGAGGCCAGGTACGGGCTGGATAGGCCGATCTGGGAGCAGTATATCAATTACCTGGGCAGCCTTATGCGCGGGGATCTGGGCTGGTCATTCAGCACTTCCATGCCAGTTGCCGAATTGCTCAGGCAGCACTGGATCTATTCTTTCCAATTGATATTATTAAGCACGCTGGTCGCCGGCATACTGGGAATTCTGATCGGTATCTATTCGGCAGTGCGGCAGTACTCCAAATTCGATTATATTGCTACTTTTTTTTCTTTTATAGGCATATCAATACCCAATTTCTGGCTGGGTGTCATGCTGATACTGATTTTTGCCGTACAGCTGGGCTGGTTTAAAACGTATTACGATACAACCCTCCCCATTTTTTCCCTGGCCAATCTGAAAGCTCTGATCCTGCCCTGTATCACACTGGGAACAGGGATGGTAGCTGGCTATGTGCGCTATACGAGATCAGCGGTGCTGGACAACCTGCGCAAGGGATTTGTCACCACGGCTAGGGCCAAAGGTCTGCCTGAGAGACTGGTTATCGGCAAGCATGTGCTGCGAAATGCCATTCTGCCGCTGTTTACTATTATTATGTTCGACCTGGGCAGCATCGTCTTCGGAGGGGCTTACCTCACCGAAATTATTTTCGGCATACCCGGCCTGGGGCAGATATCCTTTAAAGCGATTTTTGCCAGCGATTATGCGGTGGTTGTAGCGGTAACGCTGATCGGCACGTTTTTAGTATTGATCATTAATCTGATTACAGATGTGATATATACCTATCTCGACCCCAGGATCAGGTACGATTAAATATGCGTTTAGTGAAATATTACTGGGATAGAACGAAACGCAACAAACTGGCCGTTGTCGGCCTGATATATATCGTGTTCCTTGTTTTGCTGGCCCTAATAGGCCCGTTTTTTACCGCTGATCCGACGCTGGCAAACTTCGATGAAAAGAGCCTGCCGCCTTTGGGGTTTAGTACGCAGGAAACAGTTTATAATATGCAACAGGATACATTCGCCACCACCCAGATACAGGGAGTATGGAAGCACCCGCTGGGTACGGACAGCAAGGGCAGAGACATGCTGGCAATGCTGGTTTCAGGAGCCAGGATTTCCCTCTGGGTGGGCATCATTGCCACCGGTATTGCCATTATCATCGGCACTATGATAGGCATTGCTGCGGCGTATTTCGGTCGCTGGGTGGATACAGCACTGATGCGATTTACCGATATCATGATGACATTTCCCTTTTTTCTGCTGCTGGTTTTTATTGTCTTTATTTTCGGCCCCAGCCTTCTTTTGATTGTGATTGTGATTGGGCTTACCGGCTGGACAGGTATTTCCCGCCTGATACGCAGTGAAACTCTATCATTGCGTACCAGGGATTTTGTTATAGCCTCCAGAGCATTGGGAGGGAGCGATGGCTGGGTTATGTTGAGGCACCTGGTGCCTAATGTTGCCTCACTGATCATTGTGATGGCCACTCTCTCTATACCGGGGGTGATACTGGCAGAGGCTGCCCTCAGCTTTATCGGCCTAGGGGACCCCACCATTCCAAGCTGGGGCGTGGTGCTGCAGTCAGGACAGCAGTCACTGGATACGGCATGGTGGGTAGCGGTAGAACCCGGCATAATGCTGCTGCTCACCACATTGGCCTTTAATTTTCTCGGTGACGGCCTACGGGATGCATTCGATCCTAAGAGCAAAGTTATGGACTGATTATGACAGATCAAAATATTCTCGAAGTACAAAACTTAAAAACCCATTTCATGACACGCCGGGGTGCAGTAAAAGCAGTCAACGGCATTAATTTCAATTTGCACCACGGAGAGTGTCTTTGTCTTGTGGGGGAGTCGGGCTGCGGCAAGTCGGTGACGGCATTATCCATACTGCGACTGTTTGAGAGTCCCCCGGGACAAATTGTCCAGGGAAGTGTCAATTATTCTGGAAAAGACCTGGTAAAGTTACCTTTGCCTGAGCTGCGAAAAATCCGGGGCAGAGAGATTGCCATGGTATTTCAGGATGCTCAATCAGCGCTGAATCCTGTATTTACCATAGGTGATCAGATTGTTGAGCAGCTGGGCATGCACACTCTCATGGATAAAGCAGATGCCAGGAAAAAGGCTCTGGACTTGTTGAAGAGTATGGGTATTCCGGATGCAGAAAGGGCTTTTACGAGCTACCCACATCAGTTGTCCGGCGGCATGCGACAGAGGGCCATGATTGCCATGAGTTTATCATGCGGGCCGCATATTTTGATTGCGGATGAGCCTACCACTGCGGTAGACGTTACTATCAAGGCACAGATATTGGACTTGTTTCAGGAATTAAAGGACCGCACGCAGATGTCGATTCTTTTCATCACCCATGATTTCGGCGTTGTGGCCCAAATCGGCGAAAGGGCGGTGATTGTGTATGCCGGTGAAAATATCGAAACGGGAACGGTCAGCGAGATTATCAATCATGCCGCTCATCCATATACAGTCAGCCTGCTTTCCTGCCTTCCCGATTTAAGGGGCAGCGGCAGTCTGTATTATATACCCGGTTCTCCTCCCAATCCCCTTTCTTTGCCGGCTGGTTGTACATTCCATCCCCGTTGTGAGCATGTCATGAGCATCTGCAAAGAGCAGAAGCCTGTGGCAGTAGAGGTCTCACCGGGCCATAATGTAAGTTGTCATTTATTCAGGAAAGCATAATGGTCGATATAGAGAAACTTCTGGAAGTCCGTAATTTAAAAAAGTATTATCCTGTAAATGCAGGCCTTTTCTCCAGGCATATCGGCGATATTAAAGCCGTTGATGATGTTTCCTTTAATCTCGATCAGGGAGAGATAATTGGTCTGGTGGGAGAGTCAGGTTGTGGTAAATCTACTCTGGGCAAAACCATACTGCGTCTGGAGGAGCCCAGCGCCGGCTATGTTTACTACCGGGGTATTGATGTCATGGCAACGGGCAGGGGGGAAATGCGTTCTCTGCGCAAGGAAATGCAGATCATATTTCAGGACCCGGATGCCTCTCTGGACCCACGCATGACAGCGGGTGATTCCATTGCTGAGGCTATGGTGGTGCACAGACTTATGGGGGAAAAAGAACAACGCGCCAGAGTGGCTGAACTTATGCAAAGTGTCGGGCTGGATACAGCCTGGGCAAGCCTTTATCCGCATGAGCTCAGCGGCGGTCAGAAGCAGCGTGTGGGCATTGCACGTGCGCTGGCTGTGGCACCCAATTTGATTATTGCCGATGAGCCGGTGAGTGCCCTGGATGTCTCCATCCAGGCACAGATTCTTAACTTGATGCTGGAGATTCATCAGAGGATGCATCTGAGCTATATCTTCATTACCCATGATCTTTCCGTAATCAAATATATAGCAGATAAAATAGCTGTGATGTATCTGGGCAAGATTGTTGAAATAGCAGCCAAGAGAGAGATTTTCAGCGGGGCTTTGCATCCCTACACCGAGGCTTTGCTTTCGGCAGTGCCGGACCTGAGAGGGAATAAAAAGGAGCGTATTCTGCTGGGCGGAGATGTTCCCTCCTCATTAAATCCTCCGCGTGGCTGCCATTTCCATACGAGGTGCCACCGGGTTATGCCTATGTGTAAAGAAGTCGAGCCTGAAATGAGGGAAACAGCCGCCGGGCATCTGGTTTCCTGCCATCTGTACAATCAAGCGGTCAGCTGAGCAGGTCTTTAACCATATAGGAATATTCCAGGCGGTAGCCAAATTCGTTGCGGAAGTAGTTGCGGGCGCCAACCCCGCTGATGACGGCCAGGCAACTTACGCCGAATTCCTCACGGCTGATCCTTTCTGCCTCGTGGACTAATTTTACACCCAGTCCCTGGTGCTGTATGGCATCGTCCTTGTGCTCGCCCAGTGGCACCTCGGATCCGTAAACATGAATTTCCCTGACAATTGCAACATGCCCGTTCGGCGGTATCTGCCGGTTAATTCTCAGCCGGAGAAGGCCAAATATGGTTTCTTGCTCATCCTCGAAGGAGAGGAAAATTTCATTGCCGCCAGAAGCCATATAGTCATATCTTTGCAGTAGGGGCTTGCCAAATCTCCAACCGTCCCTGGAGCGATGGCCGTATTCACGGCAGCGGATACATTTGCAGTTGATCTTGAGATGCTCCAGTTTTTTCTTCAGCAAACTCCTCAGGGCCAGGTCTTTGCAGCCGGCAATGATGAATTTGGTGGGGATATCGCGCATGACACGTGATATACGCACATAGCCGGGTATACCCGATTTTATCTCTACCATGAGGCTGACAAGCTGTTCCATGCTGTAGGGCTTATAGCGACCCTGCAGGTACCAGTTCTCCAGCTCCGTACCGGCCACTACCAGCGTGGGATAAAGCTTTAAGCCGTCCGGCCTGAAG
>CAZTHJ010000078.1:0-2469 GCA_964613565.1 uncultured Dehalococcoidales bacterium
ATATATTAAAGAAATATCAATGCACATATACATCATACCATCGAGTTGATACACAGCAGAATAGCACAGCAATGCAGTTATCTTATATCATATATATTATGATGTCAATAGGGCTAAACCTCTTGACATCAAATAATATTAGAGATATAGTATTGGAGTATAAAGTAAAGCAGATGCATATGCTGATACGCGTGGATGGTGGCAGGTCTTGTATAGTCGGGGAAACTCGAGACTCTTTATTTATATGGCGTCCCGAGTTTTTAATGGCTTTTTGGGCATATTCTGCGACTTTGCCTGTATCTAAAATAATATGCTGGTAGACTCAGCCATTGTCCATGGCGGTAATCAAATTAAGTTATTTATGAGGAGATGAAGATGGCTAAAAATCTGATAAGCGCCGTATCCGAATTGAAGGAAAAAGAAGCGCTGGCAATTGTTAATGAGAGAATCAGTAAAAATGAGGATCCGCTCAAGATACTGGATGATGCCAGGCGCGGCATGGAGATTGTAGGAAAACGTTTTGCCAATAGCGAATATTTCATTCCTGATCTTATGTATTCGGGTGAAATATTAAGGAGCATCACAGAGATAGTTAAGCCTAGAATAACCCAGTCTGCAGAAGCTAAATATCTGGGGAAAATAGTATTTGGCACTGTGGCAGGGGACATTCATGATATCGGGAAGGATATTGTTGTATTTATGCTGGACGTGAATGGTTTTGAGGTATTTGATCTTGGTATTGATGTGCCAGCGGAGAAATTTATCGCAAAAATAAAGGAAACCGGCGCACCGATTGTTGGCCTCAGCGGATTTCTTACGCTGGCGTATGATTCGATGAAAGGGACAATTGAAGCCATAGAAGCGGCTGGTTTACGTGACAAAGTCAAAATCATGATTGGCGGCGGGCAAATCACTGATGAAATAAGGCAATATACCAGGGCGGATGCCTATGGCAGGGATGCCATGGCAGGAGTCAGTCTGGCTAAAGGCTGGGCCGGCGTTCCGTAGTTTTATCCTTGAAAGTACATATAAGGGGGAATCGCAATGGAAAAGAAGTGGGAAGAGTTGTCACTTGATGAAAAGCAGGAGGAAATGTTCAGCCGGTGGAGTTCACCCCAGGGAGCAACATTTTCAAGTGCAGAAGCCGAGAAAAACTACAAGGCGCGCGTTGCCAGGATAAAGGATGCAGTACAGTTGAAGAAAAAGCCGGACAGGGTGCCGGTTTTCCCCATAGTCGGTTTTTTTCCTGCTTATTATGCAGGGATTACACCCCAAGTAGCCATGTATGATTACGAGAAGAGAAATGCAGCCTGGAAAAAATATGTTTATGATTTTCAACCGGATGTAGATCCGGGTGTGATGAGCGCCAGCCCGGGCATTATTTACGACATGCTGGACTATAAGCTATATTCCTGGCCCGGCCACGGTGTATCCCCCAATGTTTCCTATCAGTGCATTGAAGGGGAGTATATGAAGGCGGATGAGTATGATGCTCTTATCGATGACCCCTCCTTTTTCTTCAGCAATATCTACCTGCCGCGTGTATTTGGAGTCATGCAGCCTTTCCAGAAACTGCCTGTATTAACCAGCATTCTGGAGATGTATGCAGGTATGTCTGCTGTAAGCTTCATTCCCTACGGGCTGCCGGATGTGCAGGAGGCCTATAAGAAGCTTATGGAAACAGGTACAGAAACGCTTAAGTGGATAGGTTCTGTGGGGGCTTACGGCAAGGAAGTGCTGGAAGCTGGATGGCCGGCGGGTTTTGGTGGGGGCTGCAAGGCACCCTTTGATACCATCGGGGATACCCTCAGGGGAACAAGGGGCATTTCCATGGATCTGTACAGGCAGCCGCAGAAGCTGCTCAAGGCGCTGGAAAGAATGACGCCTATCATGATCAAGATGGGAGTTTCAGCCGCCAAGGCCAACAACAATCCTATCGTATTCATCCCGCTGCACAAGGGAGCAGATGGCTTTCTTTCCGATGAACAATTCAGGAAATTCTACTGGCCGACCTTCAGGGAGCTGCTCATGGGCATTATCAATGAGGGCTGTGTGCCTTTTTCCTATGCGGAAGGCGGATATAACTCCAGACTGGAGATCATCAAGGATCTTCCACGGGGAAAGGCCATCTGGGCTTTCGATCAGACAGACATGGCAAAGGCCAAAAAAATATTGGGCAACAACGCTTGTATCGGCGGCAACATACCCAGCGCCATCTTGAATGTGGGCACCAAGGAGCAGGTCATTGACTATACCAGGAAACTCATTGATACAGCAGGAAAAGGCGGCGGTTATATCATGATGAATGGCGCTGTGATTGATGACACACGAGTAGAGAACGTAAAAGCATGGATTGATTTTTCCATGGAATACGGCGTGTATAAGTAATGGGCTATAATATGGCAATAAAAAACTATTGCAATAAACTTGTGAAGACGCATAGGGGGTGAAGGCAATGGGATTTATCTG
>CAZTHJ010000078.1:2532-6295 GCA_964613565.1 uncultured Dehalococcoidales bacterium
TTCTATTTTACATTGGTTCTATTAATGGCAGCACTCATACTGAGTGCCTGCACAACCGGCCCGGCACCTACTACTACAACAACAGCGAAGCCGCCACCGGTAAAAGACAAGATCGTGGTTGGCATGTCCAGGCCGCTTTCAGGATGGAATGCCCAAATTGGAGACTCGGCCTTCCGTCCTGTTTATGAGACGTGGGTTCCCATGGTCAATGCGGAAGGTGGCATAAATGTAGGCGGCAAAAAGCTGCCAATTGAATTAAAAATCTACGATGACAAAAGCGACATCGGTACTATGACGAGGTTGACGGAGAAATTGATCCTTGAGGATAAGGTTGATTTCCTCTGGCCTGCATCCGGTACCGCGTTTCTGTTTGCACAGGCTCCTATTGCCAACAAGTATGAATATATATTGCCTACTGCTGAAGGTGGGGCGACCAGCCTCAGGGATTTGATGCCCAGCCTGCCCTATGTCTTTATCAATCTTAGTTTTTCTGACTGGTATGAAGTTCCTGTACTGGCTCAAGTGCTAAAAGAGCAGGGCGTTAAAACAGCGTACGTAGTCTATATCGCTGACCTGCATGGCATTGAGTACTCCGGTGTTGCCGGTATAGAACTTGCCAAAGTAGGAATAAATGTAATCAGCACAAAAAGTGTACCACCTGATATCAAGGATATGTCGGCGCTGATAAAAGAAGCTAAAGCCGCCAATGTGGATGCCTTCCTGTGCTTTGCGTATCCCGACCAGAATATCCTGGCTACTGCTCAGTCCATCGAGCTCGGCTTTAACCCCAAGTTCTTCCTGACTGGGCCCGGCGCCAACTTCGGATTCTACCATGATATCTTTGGCCCCGCGGTTGAAGGTGTATCTTTCTGGGCTGTGGCCAACCGCGAGACTTCCCCAGCCATGAAGGCCATGTATGACAAGATATATGAAGGCAAACCTGAAGCGGCCAATGACTGGTGGGGCCATCCTCTCTACTGGGCCGGTCTTGAATTCTGGAAACAGGCCATAGAAAAGGCCGGTACACTAGACCAGAAAAAGATACTAGAGGTATATAAAACCTCAACATTCAATACAGTCCTCGGACCGACACATTACGAGAACGGTTTCATGGCCAAGGAATCACACACCGGGGAAATGGGGCAATGGCAGAATGGGAAAGCGGAAATTATTGGTTATAAAGGGGTTAATGACATACTGAAAAATTATGTAGCGACCAAACCGCTTGTTTATCCTAAGCCGGCATGGCCGACAAAATAAAAATTAATAAACGCTGAAATTATTTCCAGAGGGCATGTCATTGGCCGCTCCTGCTAAGAGGTGGTTGTGACGCCCTCTGGAAGTTGTACGGTTTATGATTTCCGGCAAGGAGTGGTCAGTATGATAACGACAATCCTCGATGTTGTAATCGCGGGATTGCTTCTGGGTGGTCTATACGCGCTGATCGCCATGGGTTTAAGCCTCCAGTACGGCGTGGCACGCGTGCTGAATCTTGCACAGGGCGAATTTATGATGGTTGGCGCACTGCTGACCTGGTGGCTATATACGGTCTTTGGCATCAACCCGCTATTCTGCCTGTTGGCCGTATGCCCGCTTACTTTTATCATAGGGTACATACTCCACAGGACGCTATTCAACCGTTTGCGCTCCACTGCTGAGACAGACGGCGCTTTTGAAGGCAGCTCCATGCTGGCTTCCTTCGGCCTTCTTTTTATCTTACAGAACCTGGCATTACTTATCTGGGGAAGCATGATCAAAAGCTATTCCTACCTGGCTTTTCCCATCAATATAGGCGGTGCGCTGTTCGGGGCAAACAGGTTGGTCACGCTGGCGTTTGCCATAGTCATCGGCCTGGCTTTCTATCTGTTCCTGGCCCGTACGCGCATGGGAAAGGGCATCAGGGCCGCGGCCCAGGACCCGTCTACAGCAGGCATAATGGGAGTGAATATCAAGCTGGTGCTGGCGTTGTGTTTCGGGTTTGGCGCTGCCATGGCCGGGATTGCAGGGCTACTGATCAGCATGTGTTACCCAGTCCAGGCTACTATGGGGATGGAATATACCATCATCGCTATTATCGTGGTCGTCCTGGGTGGAATGGGGAGCATACCGGGGAGCTTTATCGGTGGCTTCATACTTGGGATTATCGGCAGCATAGTGATATATTTCCAGCCGGGTTTGGCGCTGGCCGCCTATTATGTGATCTTTATTATCCTGCTACTCGTTAGACCTAAAGGAATCTTGGGGAGGTAATGAGATGAAAAACAGAAAAATTACCTCCAGGGCGCTGTTATGGAGTGGCATTGTACTTGTAGTCCTGGCTGTACTGGCTACTTTGCCCGTTTATACCCCGGATTATACGGTGATCCTGATTACAGGCATTTTAATGTACGTGATACTGACAGTCAGCTGGGCTTTGTTTTCCGGGCCGACGGGCTATCTCTCCCTGGCGACTGCCGCTTTCTTTGGCATAGGCATCTACACTGCCGCCACCCTGGGGAAGGCATTGCCGCTTCCGCTTGTTATCATCATCGGCGCGCTGGTTAGTTTTTGTCTGGGCCTGATAGTTGGCGCGCTGACGCTGAGACTGAGGGGGGTATATTTCACCATCTTCACATTGGGGCTGGTTGAGATGATCAAGCAGCTGCTGTTGTGGTATGAGGTCAATATCACCCATACCAGGGGCAGGTTTGTCGTGGTGGTGGATAATACCACCATTTACTATATGATACTAATCGTATTTGTATTGCTGATTGTTACCGCCTTCATTATCAGGCGGTCCAAGTATGGCATGGCTTTGCGGAGTATCGGGGAAAACGAGGAAGCGGCCAGCCATATCGGCATCAATACTACCAATGTGAAGATCATTACCTTTGCCATTAGTGCGATTTTCATGGGTGCTGCTGGGGCCATTATGGCCACAAAATGGACATACATTGATCCATATATCGCTTTTAACCCGCTATTCTCCTTTACCCCGGTACTCATGGCTATTTTTGGAGGCATCGGCCAGCTTTACGGCCTGGTAGCCGGCGCGGCCATCTTCGCCTATCTCGAGGAAATATTGATCACACAGTTCCCCTATTATTACATGCTGATTTTCGGTATCATCCTAGTGGTGGTAATATTGTTCCTCCCACGCGGGATTGCCGACCTGTTCGAAAACTGGCGCAAGGGAGGTATCAGGAAAAAACATGCCGATGCTTGAAGGCCAGAATGTGACAAAATATTTCGGGGGGCTTGCCGCGATTTCAAATGTTGATTTCAAAGTCAACGATGGTGAGATCGTAGGTCTGATAGGGCCAAATGGCGCCGGCAAAACAACCCTATTCAATCTTATCTCAGGAGCAATCCCCCTCAAGTCAGGTGTGATCAAATTCAAGGATAAGGAAATAAGCGGCCTGCGGCCGTACCAGATATGCAAGCTCGGTATAGGCAGGACCTTTCAGCTGGTTAAAGTCTTTTCACACATGTCCGTGTTCGAAAATGTGACGTGCGGCGCTTTATTCGGCATGCCAAAAGCAGTATCAAGAAACAATGCTATCAAGTTGTCCCATGAGCTTCTGGATTTTATGCAGTTATCTACATTAGGAGATTTTCTGGTAAAGGATTTGACTCTGGTTAATCAGAAAAAAGTAGAAGTTGCTAGGGCTTTAGCAACTCAGCCCCAGGTGCTGCTGCTGGACGAGCTCATGGCAGGCCTTAATCCTACCGAGGTTGCGCAAAGTATAGAGATGGTAAAACGCATCAGAGAAAAGGGGATTAC
>CAZTHJ010000079.1:0-6262 GCA_964613565.1 uncultured Dehalococcoidales bacterium
AGGAACTTAACTATGGTGCCTTTCCATTCAGGCCCGCCGACATCGATGCCGTCCCTGTAAGTGCGGGCGCCGCCTCCCCCGCCCCCGCCTTCAGCCAGGGCCTGTACGAAGTATTGTCCCCTCTGGTTCAGCCCGGAGGTGCCCGATCCATTCCAGTAAGCTGTCCAGCAGGCCTGGGCCTCTTTTTTGTAGTTACTGCTGCAGCATAGCATTTTCGCGATGGCATTGCTGGCTATATTCTGTGTGGCAAAGGCGCCCTGGATAGAGGCCATGCTGCAGGCGGCGGGGAAACTGGCATTATTGATGGTGCCCTCTTCAGACTTGATCTCCACGATGTCATTAAGCGCTCCTGTGCTCCACGGCAGGTCATAGCACAGCATGGACATCAGCGGTGCCAGCACTCCGCCGCGCAGCCCTGAGGCGGTGCAGTTTACTGAACCTGCGGCCTGGGCATCCGTGCCGCTGAAGTCGAAGATGAGGCGGGAGCCTTTCTTGGTCAGCTTAACGGCAAGTTTATAGACGTGGTTGCGTATTCCATCGTGATCCAGGTAACCGTGCTCGTACCAGCTGCCGTCCGGAATCTGCTTCAGCCTGTCTTCCAGCACCAGCCTGGTATGGTCTATGATTTGTTCCAGCACGTTGACAAAGGTATCCCTGCCATATTCCCCGATAACTTCATAAAGGCGCTGCCGGGCCATAAGCTGTGAGCTGATGCGGGCCTTCATATTCAAATAATTTGCCTCTGCTGACCTGCAGTTGCGTCTGAGTATGGCATAGACATCTTCCTGCATGAAATCTTTCTTAACCAGCCTGAGTGGAGGGTAAAGTGGGGCCTCCCCATAGCAGTCCCGTGCCCCCACCACGAAGCTGCCGGCTACAGGCCCGCCCACATCCGGATCATGCATGACTATAGCTGTCCAGCAGACTATTTTCCCCTCCCAGAAAACAGGGGCAGTCAGGACGCCGTCGTTGGCATGCAGGGCGCCAAACCAGGGGTCATTGGTATAAAACATATCGCCCGGCTCGATATCCCTGGCGAAGAGCTCTTTGACAGAGCGCACTACCTGCTCCAGCGGTATGGCGTGGTGTGCGATGTATATGCCTGTGAACACGCCTTTGCCTTTTGCTGTCAGTATGCCCACGTTAAAATCGAACGTTTCGTAAATATTGGGAGAGCCTGAAACCCGGGTGGCGATGCTGCCCTGCTCGTCATTTATCGACCACAGGCGGTGACGCATGACTTCAAATGTTACCGCATCCACTTTTTCCGTCCCGCTGTTCTTTACTCTCACTTGGTGCCTCCTTGATATATCAGCTATAAATCATTACTAATGCAGCTGCTCGATTTCACGGGCGAGGATAATCGTCCCCCAGTCGTCAACCTTCCCCCCGAATCCGGGAGGGATGACGACGGCATCGCCATATCTTTCCACAATGGCGGGCCCTGCTATCAGGCTCCCCGCCGGAAGCCTCTCACCGTCGTAAAGGGCAGTGTCCATGCCGGTCAGGCGGCCTCCCTGCTCAAAAAAGGCCACCCGTTTTCCTTTGAGCGCAGAGGTTTTTCTGGAGGTGGAGCGGCTCAGCATGGGAGCTGTTTCTTTTAAAGCAAAGCGTGCATATTTCCCTGTTACCCTGCAGGTGATGATCTCCGTACCCGCTTCCCTGGCCTCGGTGCCCGTTCCGTAGATTTCAGCATATTTCTTCTCGAAGGCCGGGATGATGTAATTATTCAGCCGGCCGGGGGTGATGGAGGTATTATCGATTGCTACTTCGACCGCATAAGCCTGCATCTTATAACGCATGGAAAGGGAAACTGCAATTTCTACATCCTGCGCCCTGATTCCCACATCCCTGAATTTCGACAGCACCTGGAGATTCAAGGACTTGATCAGCCCGTCCAAATGCCGGCAGTCCTCTCTGGAGTAGGGGCTTGCCATGCGCCTTGACGCCATCGCATAATAGGTAATGGGGCTGGTCAGCATGCCGAATGCTGAGAATACCGTGGCATTGGGTAATACATAAATCGACCTGGCATTGACATCGGCGCCATAGAAGGCAGCATGGGTCGGGCCTGCACCTCCGTAGGCAACCAGGGAAAAGTCCCTGGGGTCGAAGCCCCTCTGCACGGTGCATTTGCGGATGAGGTCAGCCATGCGGGCATTCATGATTTTAAAAATGGCATGGGCGGTTTCCTGAACATCCTTGCTCAAGCCGGCAGAAAGCGGCCGCAGAGCTGCCTCCGCCTTTTTTCTGCTCAGCGGCAGGGCTCCGCCGAGAAAATACTCCGGGTTCAGGTAGCCCAGAATCAGGTCTGCATCGGTCACGGTGGGAAGATGACCGCCCCTGTTGTAGCAGGCGGGACCGGGATTTGCTCCGGCGCTCTGCGGGCCCACCTGCAGGATGCCGGCCACATCTATCCAGGCAATGCTGCCGCCACCGGCGCCGATGGACTTAATCTCGACCCTGGGAATCCTGAACTGGTATTTTGATATTACCGGTTCATTTTCCCGCTGCAGTTCATGGCCGAAGATAAGGCCGACATCGAAGGAGGTTCCTCCCACGTCGGTGCAGATAAGATTGGGCTCGTTGTATTTAAAGCCCAGCCAGCGGCCACCGGCGACTCCCCCCACAGGCCCTGAATCAATCATGAGCACAGCCTGGCGCGCAGCATCTGCGGCAAAACTGCTGCCGCCGTCACATTGCATGGCCAGCAGAGGCCTGGCATAGCCATTCGCTTTCAGCCTGGCCTGCAGGTCCTGCAGGTAGCTTCTAATCTTCGGCCCTACGTAGGCATTGATCACGGTGGCCGCGGCCCGTTCATATTCTCCAAATGTGGGGCTGATTTCCGAAGAGATCGAGCAATATATATGCGGCAGCTTTTCTGCCAGAATTCTTTTAATCTCCCTTTCGTGTGTGGGATTCATGAATGACCACAGCAGGCAGACCGCAACACTCTGCACTCCCATGGCGGCAATGCGGTCTATGATATGGTCCATCTCTTCGCTTTTCAGGGGGATCAGCACTCGCCCGTTCCAGATTACCCTTTCCGTGATGCCGAAGGTCAGGTTGCGTGGCACGAGCGGCGGCTCCGCATTGGAAAGATTTGAAGTATGCGTGATTTCCAGTTCAGACAGGCCGGCTACTTTCTGGGTCATTTTTCCCATGAGCAGGGTATCTTCATGTCCCCTGGTGGTAACAAAGGCGGTATTAACGCCGCTGCGCTCAATAATGGCATTTGTGGCAATGGTACAGCCATGAATAAATATCTCACAACGGGCGAGGACCTCTTGCAGGCTGCACTTCATCAATCGGCAGCCATCTGCCAGCGCTGCCAGCACGCCAGCGGAAGGATCATCAGCTACGGTTGGTGATTTGCAGATTACAATGCGCTTTTCGTTCCTAAAAATAACACAATCTGTAAATGTGCCGCCGATATCGATTCCGATCTTATACAATAGGGTTGCCTCCTTCTGTCTCGTCGGGACTTAGCGCGGGATAGTTTTCGCCTGATCTCATCTGTAGAGCAGCCTGCCCAATACTATTGCCAGGGGTATTGTGGCCCGCTCTCGGCTCCCGGCCGGCCCGGATATTTTTCCGCAATAGCCTTAACTGTGGGGTGGTCCAGCGCTGTGAGGTGACCCCTGTCATGAACCAGGCTCTCGCCCACGCGGAATGTGGCAGTGCGGATGTCGCCTGTGCAATGCATCCAGTAGGGATAGTCCTTTGTAGCCGGCGGTGCCCCTATATGCACATGAATATTGGAACTGTGCGAATGCTCTATAAGGCGGCGGTACAGGATGCTGGGACACTGATGCTCTGCAACGTGTGCCTGGGGATGAACGCCGAAATGCAGGCAGTTGAAATCGAAAACACCATCCCCGAGTTTCTCCTGCATGGCAAGGAGAAATCTTTGCAGCGCTTCAGCCTCATGGCCGCCTTTAATTCCCTTAATGCGACAGTTCTCGATCTGAAGCTGTACAGGCTGGGAAAAATATGGTGATATACCGATATATCTTGACCACCAGCTCAGCATACTGTCAAATACCAGGATGCCGGAGGTATCGGTCACGCCGATGGGTGGGTGCACCCACTCGGGCCACGGCCTGTAGTAACCGGCTTCTTCCCGTCTTGACGAATATGGCATGCCCCTGGGATACCTGGGCTGGGGGCTGATCAAGCCTTCCAGATGTGTGCCGTTCTGATCCGTGATTTGCCATTTTGCCCCGTCCTTGAAAGCCAGCGAAGACTGATAGCGTATTTCGCTTACCAGCTCGTAGGGAGTCTGTGCCCAGGCAGTACACAGCAGTGGAGCGGTGGTGGCAAAATTGCGCACCATGGGTATTTTGAGCTCATTAACCAGCTCCCTGAATTCAAGTATTTCCTCGACTACGATGTCAAATGAATGGTTGATGAGCACATCGCAGTTCCTCATCGCCTCTTTGACATCTGCGGGCAGTTTCCAAACGTGGGTCCTGGCCGGCTCATCAATCCACAGAACAGAAGCACTGGCACCCCGGTAGCGTAACCCAGCCTGAATCCACGAGATTGCCTTCAGGTCAACGAGGTTGTCCCCGCCGTAAAGCCCGTCCACATGGGCCAGCAACAGCACTGACTGCCCGGGCTGTATTTTGGCGCACTTGTCCAGCATGTCGCTGATGGAGATTTCAGCCGCCCGCGGAATACCGGGTGAAGTCATGCTGATAATTGCCTCCTCTGTCGGCCTGCTGCACTGATGAACTGTTACCGCTCCATGACAAAACCACGATTGATAGATAAACGGATAATCAGTATCTCCCTCGCTTGCTTAAGGTATCAATGGAATACTGCTAACGATATATGAACAGCAGGCGGTTACATTTATCGAGGCTATTCTACTTTCAGGTCAGAGCATTGTCAACAGACCGTCCCGGGCTAATCTAATTGCATCGCATATAGTCTTCCGATTCCGCTATAATATGGGTACATTTATGCTGCTCGAACGGGGGAAGAAAGATGCGTAAAATCGATACCGAAGCCCACTTCTACACGAAGGATTACCAGGACTACCTCTTTTCCAGGAAGGAAATCCCGCGCGAGGAGATGCACCAGGGCTATGTGCGCCTGTGGTATGCCGATGATATCTGGGAGCCGCATGGCAGGGAGATCGAGGACAGGCTGCTGGAGCTGGGCCAAAGGCGGCTTGAAGCCATGGATGCGGCCGGCATAGACATGCAGGTGCTCAGCCTGTCCACGCCCGGTTGTGAGCAGTTCAGCGCTGCGGACGGCATATTGTGGGCAAAAAAGACCAATGATGCCCTGGCCGCGGTTGTGCAGAAGTATCCGCGCAGGTTTATCGGCCTGGCGGCGCTGGCGCCGCAGGATGAGAAGGCGGCGGAGGAGCTGCAAAGGGCAGTCAAGGATTTGGGATTAAAGGGGGCCAAGTTAAACTCACATGTCCGGGATAAATGCCTGGATGATAAGCAGTTCTGGCCCCTCTTTGAGATGGCAGAAAAGCTGGACGTGCCGCTTTACCTGCATCCCAATATACCCAATCCACATATGATCAGGGGCTTCTCCGATTACGGCTTTGCACTGGCAGGACCGGCGCTGGGCTTCACCATCGAAGCAGCAGTCCAGGCCATGCGGCTCATGTACAGCGGCCTGTTTGATCGCTATCCCTGCCTCAAGATGATACTGGGGCATATGGGAGAAGGCCTTGTCCACTGGATTTACCGCATAGATTTCGCTTATAAGAAGGCCTGGATGGACGAGGAAATACGCCCCGGAATAAAGAAAGCGCCCAGCCAGTATCTCAGGGAAAATTTCTGGGTCACCACCAGCGGCATGACAGCCCTGCCCGTATTTTTGAGCACTTACCTTGATATGGGTGCGGAAAGGATCATGTTCTCTGCCGATTATCCATATGAGAATAGCGAGGAGGCCGCCAGGTTTATCGAAGGCATCCCGCTAAGCCCGGGAGACAAGGAGAAAATTCTCCATCGCAATGCCGAGGAGCTATTCAAAATTACAAGCTGAGGCCGGGCGATTTCCTTTACACTGACAGCCTGGCTGTTTCAAATTTGTGCTTGTTCGGCAGAATAGGCTATGATTGCGAAACCGATGGCGACCACGCAAATTGAAGAACAGCCGGGAAGCAATAAATGGTTTGTACTGGCGCTATCCGCCATCACCGCCATCTTCGTTTCTTCAGTACCCTATGTATGCATGCCCGTGCTGTTTAAGGACATTGCTGCTGAAATGTCCTTAAACCTGACCCAGATAG
>CAZTHJ010000080.1:0-6230 GCA_964613565.1 uncultured Dehalococcoidales bacterium
ATGGAAAAATATGATTTGATTGTAATAGGATCTGGATCTGGCCAAATTGTCGTTGACGAGGCCATTTCGCAGGGTTGGAAGGTTGCACTTATAGATCAGGGCCCTCTGGGAGGCACCTGCCTTAATGTAGGCTGTATACCCTCGAAAATGCTTATCTTTCCCGCTGACAGGATTGTTGAAATGCAGGAAGCAGGTAAACTGGGCATCGCCGTTGATATCACAAATATCGACTTCAAATCCATTATGCAGCGTATGAGAACCAGCATCAGCCAGAGCCGGGATGACATCATGGAAGCAGTTTCCAGTACGGAAAACCTGCATTTCTACGCAGGTACGGCACGTTTCACGGGTGACTATATGCTGGAGGTAAATGAGGAGCAAATTACCGCTCCAAAGATCGTAATTGCCACAGGCACGCGTCCTTTCATACCTCCTATTAAGGGTATTGAGGGGGTAAGCTATCTGACAAATGAAACGGCTTTGCAGTTGGAGAAAAAACCGCACAGCCTGATAATCATCGGCGGTGGCTATATTGCTGTTGAATTTGGTCATTTCTTTGCAGCCATGGGGACGGAGGTAACCATGGTTGAAATGGCTGACAGGCTGGTCACTGCAGAAGAGCCGGAGATATCTGAGCTACTCAAGAGATCGCTGGGTCGACGCATGGGTGTATACACCAACTATGCAGTGGTCGCTATTGAGAAAAGGTCTGACAATATCGTGATTATTGCAGATAATAAAGCAGGGGGCGGGCAAAAGGAATTTACGGGCGGCTCTGTTATGATGGCTGTAGGCAGGAAGTCTAATGCTGACACGCTCAATCTGCAAAACACCGGCGTTGAAATTGGCGGCAGGGGATTTATCAAGGTTGACGAATATCTGGAGACAAGCAAAAAGAATATCTACGCCATTGGCGACAGCAATGGACAGCAAATGTTTCGTCATGTGGCCAATGCGGAAGCCTGGCTGGTTGCCGGGAATATGCTATATGATACCGATATTAAGATGGATTATACGGCAGCACCTCATGCAGTGTATTCACATCCACAGATTGCCTCGGTGGGGCTTTCTGAAGAAGCTGCCCGGAAACATCATGGCATACTGGTGGGCAAAACGAGGTATTATGATATTGCTAAAGGCGAGGCCATGCTGGAAAGTGAAGGTTTTGCCAAGGCAATTATAGAAAAGGATACCCATAAAATCCTTGGCTTTCATATTATCGGGCCGTATGCACCCGAACTGATACAGGAAGTGGTTAATGCCATATCCTCTGGCGGGCATGCGGAGGAGATCAACGACAGCATGCATATACATCCGGCGCTTTCTGAGCTGGTACAGTCTGCGATAAATAATGTTGTCTAGCATTTATGGATAGTGCTAATCATGTCCGCTGCTGATATGGTGTTTACCGTGTATTATGAAAACTGGCATGTTGAAATTATTCTCACAATGATGAATTTATTTTATAAGGGAGGCTGCTGTGTATAACGCAATTACTGATGTGCCCGGCATCAAGGCAGGGCATTATACTGATCTGGTCGCTGCCACAGGCTGTACCGTGGTTCTATGCGAACAGGGGGCGGTGGCAGGGGTGGATGTGCGAGGAGCATCCCCCGGCACCAGGGAGACAGACCTGATGAGGCCTATGACCCTGGTGGACAAAATACACGCAATTCTTCTGGCAGGAGGCAGTGCCTTTGGACTGGATGCTGCTTCAGGCGTTATGCGTTATCTGGAGGAAAAGGGAATAGGCTACGTGACCGGGGCAGGATTGGTACCTATCGTTCCGGCAGCTGTGCTTTTCGATCTTGCAATCGGCAGTTCAAAAATACGGCCGGGAGCAGAACAAGGTTATGCTGCCTGCCAGTGTGCGGCAGCTGCGTCAGTTGAGGAAGGCTGTGTTGGAGCGGGGACGGGCGCCATGGTCGGGCAGTTACTGGGTAATGGGCGGGCAACCAAGAGCGGGCTGGGTACGGCCAGTGAGATTTTGCCTAATGGTGTAATAGTCGGGGCCATTGTTGCAGTCAATGCACTGGGTGATGTGATTGATGAAAAAACGGGAGAGATACTGGCGGGATTGAGGTCATATAACGGCAGGGGTTTCCAGCCTACTATTGACCTCCTGCGGCAGGCAGGTGGCGGCAACATGGAATCTGCCTATCATACAACTATCGGCGTAGTGGCCACCAATGCCAAACTGGACAAGAATGGCGCGAATAAAATGGCACAAATGGCGCATGATGGATTAGCCCGCAGTATAAATCCCTGCCATACCATGTTTGATGGAGATACCATATTTGCCCTTTCTCAGGGTGATAAGCTTTTAGACCTTACATGTGCAGGTGCTGTCGCCGCCGAGGTACTGGCAGAGGCAATCAGGCGGGCAGTAATGCAAGCGGTAAGTCTGTGCAATGTTCCGGCGAGAGGAGACATAGTGTGTTGATACTGTTGTCCGGTTTAGTAGCCCTGTTTATGATAATTCACCAGGCAGTTAATTATAAAGGCGGTAGATAAATGCAGGTAAACGGCAAATGGTTTGAGGATAAAAGTGGCCGGAAGCTGATGCTGCGCGGGATTAATCTCGGAGGCAGCAGTAAAGTTCCCTCAATGCCCAACGGTGCAACTCACATTAAACAAGGGTTTTACCATCATCGCGATGTGTCTTTTGTCGGCCGGCCTTTTGCAGCCGAAGACGCGGATGAGCATTTTACCCGTCTTCGTGAATGGGGCTTTAATTTTATACGTTTTCTGATTACATGGGAGGCGATAGAGCATACTGGGCCTGGCATTTACGACGGAGAGTACCTGGACTATCTGGGTCGTATTCTGGAAAAGGCGGGGGAATACGGGTTTGAGCTGTTTATAGATCCACATCAGGATGTATGGAGCCGTTTCAGTGGTGGTGATGGTGCTCCGGGGTGGACACTGGAAGAAGTGGGGTTTGATTTGCAGGGTTTCAAGGAAAGCGGGGCTGCAATCACGCATCAGGAATACGAGGGTAAACTGCCCTGGTATACCTGGCCGACAAATATGGATAAGCTGGCATGCGCCACCATGTTTACCCTTTTCTTCGCTGGTAATGATTTCGCTCCTCATACTAAAATTGACGGCCAGCCTGTGCAGGACTATCTGCAGGGCCACTACATTAATGCCGTCAAGCAGGTTGCCGAATTAACGCGGAATATGAGGCATGTGGTGGGGTTTGACTCCATGAATGAGCCGGGCAGCGGCTTTATTGGAATAAAAAACCTGAATAAGAGTGAATGGCCTTTGCGCCAGGGCCCCATGCCTACTCCCTGGCAGTCAATGCTGCTCGGTGCCGGAATGTCGCAGCAGGTGGATTTGTGGGATAGATTTCTAAGCTTGCGAAAACTAGGGAAGCAGTGGCTTAATTTGAATAAAAGACGCGTTTGGAGAGATGGCTTTGATTGCGTTTGGAGACAAAATGGAGTATGGGATTATGATCGTAGCGGCCAGCCTCGACTGCTGCAGCCGCGCTATTTCCGGGAAGTCAACGGGCGCAAGGTTAATTTTGCCAATGATTACTACATAGCGTTTCTTAAGCGCTTCAGCAAAGTTATTCGCAGTGTTAGGCCTGAAGCAGTTATCTTTGTGGAATCTTCACCCGCGGATGTGTCGCTAAACTATGATTTAGCCTCCCTGGGCAATATGGTATATGCCCCGCACTGGTATGATTTTTTTACCATTGCTGCGAAAAAATATAACCCTCTGGCAGCACTGGACAACTGGCAAAAAAGGATTGTTTTCCTTCCCTATTTTGTACGTCGCTCATTTGCCCGTCAGCTGCGTCATTACCTTGTACAGGCCAAAGCAAAGTTGGGTGGTGTGCCGGTGGTGCTTGGGGAGATGGGGATTCCCTTTGATCTGGACGATGCAAAGGCATATGTAAGCGGTGATTTTTCCCAGCAGGAGCGGGCGCTGGATAGGTGCCTGCAGGCTGTGGAGCATAATCTGATGAATGTTACCCTGTGGAATTATACCGCCGACAATGATAATATCCGCGGTGATCAATGGAATGGTGAAGATTTTTCCATTTTCAGCCAGGATCAGCGTAAAGATATCTCTGATATCAATTCAGGCGGGCGGGCACTCCATGCTGTCATTAGGCCTTATCCGCTGGCTGTAGCGGGCGTGCCCCTGTCGATTAAATTCGACAGGGAGAAACTGATTTTTGAGTTTGTTTTCAGGCATAACTTACCTGAAACTGCTCCCACGGAAATATTCATACCCAGGTACCATTATCAGGATGACTATAGGGTAATTGTCTCAGACGGTGATTTTCACAAGGATTTACAGAAGCAGAAGTTGATATACAGGCACTCGGTTAGGGAACAGGAGCACAAAATTAAAATATTGCCCTGAGAATTGGCTGTTGATACAGGCTGCAAAGGCTCGCTTCAAGCTCCGGCCATATCATACCTGATACGGCATTATATTTTAGATAGAATTTTGGAATGCTCCTGCATATGCAGTACATCCTTTTCAGACTGTATCAGCCATGTCATCCAGCATAGCTCTATGGGCCTGTAGCCCAGCTCCGCACCCAGTTTTTCCACCCGGCGTATAAATTGCAGGTCATCAGCAGGCAGGGGTTCCCCTGCTTCTGCCAGGATTCCATTGATAACCCTTTTGACGATTTTATCCGGCATGACCGTATCTATACCGCCCATCATGCGTAAATATTGATATATATTTATACCTACGCCTTTGATCTTGCCGATGGGGTCAAGTTTCCAGTTTACCAGTGAAGAATTTACTGCCCATGATAGGAAGCTTTGCCTCTCACTGAGTACTGTTTTACGCCCTGTCTTTGTGAGAAAGCTTGCTATTTCCCTGGCTGCATGCCAGGAGCGCTTATTTTTCCACACAGCCTCCAGGATTTGGCAATCGGAGGCGGAGAGATCCGCAAGGCTGCTGATAATGCGAGTTTCTACAAGCTCTTTTCTGAACTTTTCCACGCCCGGGACTACCGAATGAAAATAATTAAGCCCGATTGAGGTAAAAGAGGCATCTACAATCATCAAGAGTATACTGCCGTCCCACCTTTGCGTATTCAGGCAGCGCTGGCAATAGGTTACTACCTCTGGCACCTGATGCATATGGAAATCGAAGTTTTTCTGCAATTGAAGATTGGCTGCAGTCATCTTAATTCGGTCAAGCAAATTGCCTGATTATACTGCGCATGGCGCGGCTTTGCCCTAAACTGCAAATTTGTTCAAATTTGGGCTTGGTTATGTACCAGATTGTGTTTTTTCCTTGTTTTTCCCCCAGAGCAACCAAAGCGCCCAGGCCATGACTCCCATGGAGATCAGGTACAATACGATTTCAGCTGCCACGACATTCAGGATTTTTGCTGATAGCAGCACACTGACATAGTTGAAAACAAACTGTATGGCAGCCACTATAAGATAGAACTGCCAGCCCTTGCCTCTGGCAAGCCCCCAGCCTGCTACAGCCGTGGTACCTACATGGAAGGCTACAGAGAAGAATCTTTCCAGGAAAACGAGTATAACAATGAAACCCTCACTTTGCATGAGCTGATTCAGGCCAATCCCCAATATCTGATTATGGCGCATGAAGGCTTCGATCAGGCCGAAACCGGCGCCGGCGACTGCGCCAATTATCAGGCCGGATTGAGGTGTAAACTGTGCTTTTTTCCTCCACCAATAGAGGCAGACAGGAACTAATTTGGCGCCCTGCTGTACCAGTGCCGTGATAAGCGCTATGACGATTCCTGCAATTATATAGGTGGTTACTTCGCCATATTGTTTATTTAGTCCCCCTATCAGCGGCTGACTTGCCATGCGCTGCAAGGGAAATTGAACAAAGGCAGTTGCTAAAGTCGTAATCAGTATAGAGCCGAAAAATACTGCCCACAGCCAGCGATTTTTTAGCAAAGGAGGCAAAAAAGGGCTTAACCAGACTATCCCGTAAAGGATAACGAGGCCCAGTGAGAAAAGGAAGAGGTTAAGGTCGACATTGGGAATTGTATAATAGCGCAGAAATGTTTCAAGGCTGCCGTTAAACATCGATCCTCCATGATATCAGGCTAACTTTACAGTCAAGCATGATACTGTTTATTTAGGACACAGTCAAGGTTCTATGCTGGTTCATCATCATGACCAGGTTGGTAGACATAATGTATTATTCGATTGACAAAGCTGTTATAATTGACTGTATTGTGTTACCATTGCATGGTTTGACGTTTG
>CAZTHJ010000081.1:0-6159 GCA_964613565.1 uncultured Dehalococcoidales bacterium
CTGGGGACCTATGTGTTTTCTGCCGGCGCTTGTCCCTGAACCTTTCTGCTGAATGCTGATGATATCCTCCAGTGAAGAGTAATTGCTGAAATAGGTTTCCAGCTTTTCCGCATCGCTTGCAGTTTTGCAGACGAGGCCTGTCTCTGGTTCATTGCTGCTGGCCTCTGGCGCAGGCGGCCCGCCTGGTTCGGGATCTGTATGGAGAATGTCACTTGGTGCATTTATCACCGCTGTCATATTGTCGCCTGCGGCGAAATATGGCCCGGCTGTGCTGATAGCAGTGCTGGCTTTCTGTTTACGCGTCTTTGCCATTTTCCTGCTGCCTGCAGCCCTTTTCTTCTTCAGCGGCATCCTGGTTGCGGGTTTACCAGCTGCTGCAGGAGGCACGTGGCTCTGGCCTGATGCGCTGTGGACTTCAGCGCCTTCCGCTGCAGCCGGGCTTTTCAGCTGCTCTACGATGGATAGCGCATCCTCGCAGATGCGGGCATAGTCCTGACTCAGGACGCTGTACTGCGACTCAATCAGGGTGACCCTGGCCTTGAGCCTTTGCAGTGCCTGAACAACCTGTTCCACCCTTGCCGTATCGGACATGCTTTCAGCTTTATACATATCTCACCGTAATACGAAAACAGATAATCTCGGTATGCTGGGGGAGTGGCAAATAGGACAAGTGCTGCGCCGCGGGGGAGCGCACTGAATTTAAAGAGTTATTGCGGCGTCTTAAACGTAAAATCGCCTGTCCTGAACTCTGTGTCATCTTTATCTTTAATGATAACGCGGTAGTGATAGCGCGTATCCGGTTGCAACGATGTTATGTCGATGCTGTGCTCAGTTACATAGGCGCTTTCCCAAATGCTTAACTGGCCATAATCTTCGCCTGTGCCGTATTCCACCATGCCCACAGTTTCTTTATTGCTTTCCCAGATAATACTCACATCACGCGTAGAGCCGGTTTGTTCTCCGGGCACACTGATGAAAGGACCCTTGGTGACGAGCAGCCCGGCGCCTCCGGACCAGGGCGGATTGCCAAAGAAAGCCCACCAGCCGAATCCTCCCAGGCAGATAAGAAGCACCACCAGCAGAATCAGAAGGGGCATAGATGACTGTCGCCTGGAGGCACCGCCCCAGGCAGTGTCATAGGACGCGCCCGGCTGATTCCATGTCTGTGCCTGCTGCGGCGGGGGTGGCGGAGGAGGAGCCGCATACTCCTGCTGCCCGTAGTTTTGTTGCTGGGCGGGACGCCAGCCGCCTCCCTGTGGCATGACAGGGGTGGCCGGTATTTGCGCTCCGCAATTGCCGCAGAATTTATCTCCCGGCTTAAGGCTGGTGCCGCAATTGGGACATGTATTGCCTGCAGGTGAAACTATTGACCCGCCGCAGTTGCCGCAGAATTTCTGCCCCGGCGAGTTGGCAAAGCCACAATTCGGGCACTTTATTCCTTGCTGCATTGAAACCTTTTCTTGAATTTAACCTTCAATTTTGATGAAATAGCCTATTTTCTTATGTTATTCCGATTATACAGACTCCAAAAAAATAAAGCAATCGTTGACATTCATTTCTCGATGCTAGGGAATATGTCTTTTTGTGGTGTTCGGTTATCAAGCACTGGAATCCTGCAACCTGCTGAGGTAGAATAGTGCTGAAGGCAAGTGGAATGAGTAATAAAGGGTTACCAAAAGGCAAGATTTGTATTTTAGTCCTGGCGCTTTGCACTCTGCTGCTGGCATCAGCCTGTCTGCAGGTGGAGGGCCCGCAGAACACTGCGGGAACCATGCTGAGCGGTATTATCGCCGCCGCTAATCAGGCGAATAACGCTGCATTCCAGAAGTACAGTCAATGGCAGCAGGCTTACTGGCTCAAGGGAGCAAAGGCAGCGATTCAATCCGAATATATAACCAATGTCAGTGCGGCGGAGCTAAAGACAAGCAGGGTATTAACCTATAGCCCGGGAATTGCCGGTAAATAAACGCTCCTACGGGGCATATTGGCAGGCAAGGGCCTTCTTCATCAATAGGGAAGCATCCTCTACAGCCTCAATCCGGCCTGAGTCCGTATAATAAACCCATTCCCCCGGGGTGATTTTAGCGGCAGCATCCAGCCCCAACAGGCCGTAAACCTTGTAAGAATAGGAGCCCGTTTTGCGTGCCTCAACGCTGGCATACGAGTCAATCACCGCCTTCAGCGCTGTGGTGGAGAGATTGATGCGCTCCGCTGACAACTTACTCTCCTGCAGGGTTGCCGCCTCACTGTTGTCGAGATCTGCTTTAATGCTCTCGTACGAAGAGACTTCTCCGCTGGCACTGTCAAGTATGTCTATAACACTATGATAATTACGGGCAGACTCCACGGCGAAAACCAGCCTGACCACACGGAATCGTGCATTGCTCAGTTTGTTGAGGTCTTCAATCACCTGTGAGGTTTCTCTGGCCCAGCCGCCGCTCTCCGCGCGCTTCAGTTGCAGCGCTATCCAGTCTTTAGCGGGTGTTGCTACCTGCTCCAGCATGGCCTGCCCCTTCCAGATTTCGTCTACCTGTGCCTCGAAGTCGCCCAGTTTCGCCACCTCTGCCTCCACTGCAGCTTTTTGTATGCGTGTCAGGCTATCCAGGAACTGCGCTGTGACGGTTCCCATATCCTGTACGGTACATGCTGCAGAGGCCAGCAGGCAGAGGATAACGATTATGACAAGCTTGATTCTATGATGCTGCTGCATAAGGGTCATATTATCTGCCGCATTTATATTTGTCAATATATGGAACAACGCAGTCACAGCATTTTGGCGATAGGCTGTCATTGTTCACTATATGACGCAGTTTCATAATACAGGCCGCTTGAAGATTTATGAAGCGGATAGTTCAGAAGAATACAGGGAATATCTTTACCAGCTTGAAACTGCCCGCAGCACCTATGCCCCAACCAGAGATTTTTTTGTAGACTTGCCGGATGAAGGGCATAACGACTTTCTCATCAGCCAGGTGCAGTCTGCAGGGGTCTATATTCCCAAGGTTGGCCAAAGGATTAGCCTAAAACAAAAGGGAGGGCTGCAAGCCCTCCCTTTTTATCTTCACTATCTCCTGATAGTATTTTTCTAAATCAGGCTGGGGAGTTCTTTGGCGGCCTCTTCCATATCGCGCAGCCTGCCGGAGGTCTCGCGGATCCTGTCTTTCTGCGTGTGAGCGAAGGCGGAAGCCCTGTCATAGTAGTCCCTGATCTTCTGTACGAAGGCCAGCTGCGAGAACAGGATAGTGACATCCACGGTGCTATGCTCTCTGGGATAATCGCCGGACCTGATAATGGCGTTTTCTGCCAGCTCGCGCAGGTAATCGCCCAAGCCCTTGGCGATATCCATGCTCATCTCTTTGCCCGGGGCGGCCAGGAGGTACAATGCCCTGCCGGCGTCCTCAGGATTGATGCTCACGGAAAGGTCGCTGAGCGAGGCATCCATGGCCTGCATGGCCCTCATTGTCTCGGTGCTCTTGTCCCGGTAGGTGGAGCGGTTGCGTTCCCAGGGGAAGCGGAAACCGCGCGGAATTTCTGCAGTGCCCTTGCCAATGGTGGTCCAGCCATCAATGGATTGGATGATATCGCCGGCGTCCAGCGTCTTGGCGCCTACATTGCGGTACTTTGTAATTTCGCCGGCGCAGAGCAGGTCATAGAAAGGCTCCACAATCTGCTGGTTAATCCTGGAGAGGTTGGTGGCCATGGAGGCATCCTTGCGCACATAGCGCTGGTTGTCTGCCAGGAAGACGCCGTCTGCCACCGACTGAATGGACTTGAGGCAGACTGCGGTGTTGTACACGCTACGCAGCTCTGCCACCTCTTCATGCTCGAAGGGAAGAACGCACAAGGCGTAAACTGGTTTGCCCACGTAGCGTTCCTTGATCATCTGGGCAATTACGGAGATGGCTCCTGAGCCCGTGCCGCCGGCGGCGCCTGCAGCCAGCAGGAAGCCATGCGACTGGTAGAAGTTGGGTGAAGCCTTGATGGCATCAATAACCTTGTCGCCATCTTCCCTGGCCAGCTCCGCACCCATCTCATTGATCTTGCCCACACCATGGCCCCAGGTCTTCCTGCCGCCGATGAGGATGCGATGCAGGTAGTCCGAGCCGATATAGGTCAAACCGGTAAGATCTGCCTGGTCTGTGTTCACCGCATAAGCCCCGGTGATGATGGTGGCGCGCCTCTGAGCCATTGCCATCTTATTGAGGCGTACAAACTCATCGGCTACGCGGGAACCGCACTGTCCCAAGCCTATGACCATTAATTTCATATCATTACCTCACTTTCCCGTATGCATGCGGGACTATATTTAATTAGATTGACTTATCTTATTTAATGCTGGGGACTTTGTCAAGTGTACAGACTAAACTTTAATCATCAGCAGGCGTACAATGCGCTTCGCCATACCCTGAGATCAGGGAGCCCACAAGGCCAATTATTTTACTCGCAGCCTGCTGCCAGGTCAAATCCTGAAGCCTGCGCCACTTTCTTGACATGGCGCGGGCTTTGCCTTATAATGCTTTTTAGCAGTCAAGACTTAAGAGTGCTAATTATAAATCTAAATCAGGATTGACTTGACGGGGGTCAATTGGCAGTAGATTGCTATGAACAAGGATGTTTGTGGCAATTTCTTTTTTAGGGTGTTGCAAGATAGTCCAATTATGTTCAACGATTTGATATCTGGAGGCTAGCATGCCTACTTATGAATACAAGTGTGAAAGATGTTCAGCCTGCTTTGAAATCAAGCAATCATATGATGACAAGCCGCGGGCGATATGCCATCTCTGCGGCGGCGAATCAAGGCGCGTCTTCAGGCCCGTACCCATCGTTTTCAAGGGTTCCGGTTTCTATATCACGGACCATGCTACCAACAAGGAGAGCGTTACTGGCAGCGGCAGTAACAATCATAAAGAGCCCGCTGAGGCAAAGGCTAAAGCAGAAGATGTCGAAGCTAAGCCTGAAAAGACGGCAGACAAAAAAGAGGCCAGAGCCAATGCCAAAGCAAACGCGAAGAAAGAGGAGGTGCAAGGTTCATGAAAGTATCCATAAAAAAAACTTATTGCCCGTCGTGCCGACGCCTGGTGAGAGGCATTGAAACAAAAAACAACAACGGCGTTAATGTTACCTGTTCGCTCTGCGGGCGGCTGCTGTGGGTCTGGGACGGGCTTTTCATGAAAAGTGGTAAAAAGACTGCCTGATGATTAAGCGCGACTACTATGAAGTACTGTGCGTGGACAGGGACTGCAGCCAAGCTGAACTGAAGAAAGCCTACCGCAGCCTGGCCATGAAATATCATCCTGACAAAAATCAGGATGATTCTGCGGCGGCACAGAAAATGAAGGAGATCAACGAGGCTTATGCCGTCCTCAGCGACGCACAGAAGAGGCGACTCTATGATACCTATGGCCATGCGGGACTGGAAGGCTATTCCGCTGCGGATATCTTCTCCGGGGTTGATTTTGAGAGCCTTTTCAGCGAGTTTGGCCTGGGCGGATTTGGTTTTGGAGGGGGTATTTTCGAGGGCATTTTCGGTTCGGGACGCAGCTCAGCCCGGCAACGCCGCAGGGGTGCCGACTTGCGCTATGACGTCGAATTGACGTTGGAAGAGGTTTATTACGGGCTTGAGAAAAGGATCGAAATCCCGCATGAAAAGACCTGTAAAGCATGCGGCGGCAGCGGGGCCAAAGAAGGCGGTCTTAAGACCTGTGAGCAGTGTAAGGGATCTGGCCAGACAGTTCGGGAGCAGAGGAGCGGTTTCGGTATTTTCCGCCAGATCTCTGCCTGTAAAGCATGCGGCGGCAGCGGTCAGGTGGTCAAGGAAAAATGCGCCCAGTGCCAGGGCAGGGGCAGCTTCGAGGAAATCAGCGAGCTTAACGTTTCCATACCCAGAGGTATAGAGCATGGACACAGCATCAAGCTGGCCGGAGAGGGTGAGGGAGGCCCCGGACTTGAACCCGGCGACCTGTATGTAGTGGTCAACCTGAAAAAGCATGCCATTTTTGAGCGGCATGGCGATGATATCTATATGACCAGGGAGGTCAGCCTTGTGGATGCTGTGCTAGGTGGCCAAATAGAAGATTTGCCCAGCCTTAACGGCAGGCTGAATTTGGAAATACCGGAAGGGATACAGAGCGGCACCATGCTGCGGCTTGAGGATAAGGG
>CAZTHJ010000082.1:0-336 GCA_964613565.1 uncultured Dehalococcoidales bacterium
AGTATCTGGCCCAGTTGCTCATCGCCTGAACCCATAGCCTGTGACTTTATCATAATGACCTTGGCTTTCATGTTCTCCCCCTACTGTATAATTTCCAGGTTCTGCTGAAGGATAATAATGCCGATACAGGTCAGCGCGAGTGTGAGACCGGCGGTCAACATTTTCAGTACCTGATTTCAGCTGGTTATTCTACAATAAAAGGCAACGAACTGAAAAGATATTCATCATTACGGCTTTTTTACACTGTCATCTGGGGGGTAGCGTGGTGATCTCACTTCTTCCAGGTCGTCATTGCGAAGGTGCGCAGCACCTGTGGCAATCTCATCATTATAAATT
>CAZTHJ010000082.1:346-6141 GCA_964613565.1 uncultured Dehalococcoidales bacterium
GGTGCGGATACCGAACAGTTCGCCCAAAAACAGTTGAAAGAAACAGGTGGGGTGGCCATGTCGCTATGCCCGCCATGACGAAGAAAGTAAACCGGTATTTCCCCTTTAGAGGGTTAATCAGGTACTATATCAGATGAAGTATTAAACGAAGAGTAAATAATTCTTTAATACTTCTGCCTTATGATTGGGTTAAATACCTGAAGGAGTTCTATACTATGTTTAAGCTAAAGATAAATAGGCCTCCCTGCCTGGCAGGGATAACACGATATCTAGGCAGATCTATCCCCCTTATGCTGGCAGGGCTGATGCTGATATCCCTGTTATCAGGATGTGCCCTCACCGGCACGCAGGGGCCGACAGGCAATAATGTTAATCCTGCAGGGGGCATCATTGCCCCGCTGTATAACGAAGATGTGGTGGCCTCACTGTACGAGCGCAGCATCCCGGCCGTGGTGGAGATAGCCGTTGTGGTCCAACCAACCATCAACCCTCTGGTGCCCTTCCAGTTTAACGTGCCTCAGCGCAGGGGGCAGGGCTCCGGCTTCTTCATTGACAGTGAAGGGCATCTGCTGACGAATTATCATGTGATAGAGGATGCTGTCAGCGTTAACGTTATCCTGCATGACGGCACCAGGCTGCCGGTCGAAATCATCGGCACCGACCCCAGGAATGACATGGCTCTGCTCAAGGTGGACGCGGATACGGCAAGGCAGATCGCATTCCTCCCGCTGGCGGATTCGGATAAGGTGCGTCCCGGCCAGATGGCAGTGGCGCTGGGCTCACCGTTTGGCCTGGAAGGCTCGATAACTGTGGGTGTTGTGAGTGGTGTGGAAAGGTCGCTTGCAGGGGAAAACATGCGCGCCATTGTGAATGTTATACAGACGGATGCCGCCATCAATCCCGGCAATTCAGGCGGGCCGCTGCTTAATTCCAGGGGAGAGGTCATCGGCATCAATACAGCCATGGACTCGCAGGGCAGCGGCATCGGTTTTGCCGTGGCTTCGAATATGGTTAAAACCAGGCTGCCGGCGCTGCTGGCCGGCGGGGAGATCAAGACACCGTGGCTGGGCATCAGAGGCATGAAGATAGATAATGAGCTAGCGTCCACATTGAACCTGCCGGTAGAGGAGGGCGTTTATGTGATCGAAGTACTGAAAGATAGCCCGGCAGAGAAGACCGGCCTCAAAGGGGATAGTAACGGTACCATGGCGCAGGAACCTGCAGGCGATGCCGATGTCATTACAGCCATTGACGGCAGGTCTGTAACCATGGTGGAGGATATACTGGGCTACCTCAACGGGCTGCAGCCCGGCGATGAGGTGACATTGACCCTTTACCGCGGCGGCGGGAAGATGGATGTCAAAGTGGTGCTGGATGCATGGCCGGATGATACGCTGGTCATCGAGGAAGACTAAGCTCCGCGGCTCTCATGTAACGGCGGGGCTTTAACCCCGCCCGATTGACTCCCGTCTTCGCGTAGCGCAGCGTGGTGATCTCATCCGGTTGGATACTATTTTCGCTCCAGCACAATGCTACCCAGGGATACGTCTTTTTCTGTATTGACTTCAATAACCTTGGGGGCATAGCCATTATACTGTATCATGACATAGTATTTGCGGCCGGCCTCCAGCCCTTCAAATTCAAAATCGCCATAGTTATCCGTTTTTATTTTTTTGTCCTTGCCGTTCCCGCTCAGGATAACCGTAGCATTTTCCGCGCATTCCTCCTCATCGCCGAGGATAACTGCACCCGCTACGAATCTGCCAGGCAGCCCGATGTAGAGCACAGAGGGCTTCTGCCCCGTTTCCGGCTTCATGCCCTGCACGGCTTTGCCCTGCGCCTCTGCCTCCCTGATAAGTTCGTCGCGCTCACCCCAGGAGAGACAGCCGGTGGGGCAGGCCTCCACACAGCGCGGCTCCTTGAAGCCCCGGTCCAGCAGATGGGCACATAAAGTGCACTTCTGCGGGATTTGCATCTCCTCATTCCAGTAAACAGCGCCGTAGGGACAGGCCTGCACCAGCTCTTTCTGCCCTTTACTCTTTACGGGATCGATAATCACGATGCCGTCCCTGCGCCGGTAGACCGCCTCATTCGTAGCTTGCTTCATGCAGCCGGGATTATCGCAGTGCATGCACGGCCTGGGAATATAGGCAATCTTGACGTTAGGATATGTGCCTCTCTCTATTTCAGAAAGGTGCATCCAGAAATGCCCCGTATCCGGCTGCGGCCTGGCGATGGGCGACCAGTCATTATCCACATGTTCGTCCTTGCAGGCGATCTGGCAGTTAAAGCAGCCGTTGCATTTGGCGATATCTATCATCATTGTCTTCATGATGTCAGGCTCCCCTCCCATTTTTCGACTTCCGCCAGGAAGGCATTCACGCACATGCCGCCGGCGTTTTTGGAGATGGTCTTGATGGGGCTGATGGCGTTGATGGGTATGCCGCGGTAAATATCTCCGATCTTCACAGGACGGTACTCCGACCCGTTGGGGGCGCGGATGGTGCCCGGCATGATGCGCTCCGTGACGTGGGCGGTGTACCATACCGAGCCGCGCTCATTGAAGATTTTAACGATATCGCCGTAGGCTATACCCCGTTCCTCAGCGTCCCGTGTGTTGATCCAGACGCACTCCCAGTAGTAGCCGTCCTCCTTGAGTATCTTGTGGGAGGGTATTTCATGCAGCCAGGAAACGGTCTCGTGCTGGGAGTGGAACCTGAAACGCGGGTGGGGCGACTCCACCAGCAGGGGATATTTTTTGGCCCTCCCGCTGACCAGGCTTTCCTGGTGTGTCTCGCTCTCGGCAATGTATTTGGCCACTGGCGGGCGCTCATTGTCATCGGGGAAGTTTTCCGCCAGCGCCTGTGAGTAGAACTCGATCTTGCTGGAGGGGGTGGTCAGGCCTACCCCGTTCTGGTAGAAGCGCCTGAAGCCGGGGCGCCGCTCCCAGTCTTCAGGAAACTTGAAGACATAATAACCTTTTTCTTTGAAATCCTCGAAACTGATATGCTCTGCCGCCGAGGTGAGTTGGAAGCCCTGCTTGATCCAGTCCCCTATGCTCTTGCCGCCCTCGCTGAACTCATACTCCACGCCCAGCTTCTTTGCCAGCAGGGAGGCGACATCCCAGTCGCTCTTGGACTCATACAGGGGCTCTATACATTTTTTCATGTACACCAGCACGAAGTTGCTGTAGTCGCTGCCCCTCCAGCCGCGCCAGGGCGTGCCGGTATAGGAGAGGTCCTCCTGTTCCAGCTGGGTGCAGATGGGCAGTATGATATCGGCGAACTGCGCATCGTTTTCCATGAAATAGGCCTGGGTAACGATGGTCTCGATCTTGGGGCTGCGGAAAGCCTCCGCCCACTTATAGGTATTGTTCCAGTTGGTGAGGTTGGAAACCGTGTCGGCCCACATCATGTGAACTTCGGAATGCCGGGGCGCGGGGTAGGTGCGTTTGACGAACTGCGTGTCCACGGAGCCCCAGATGGTGCCCCCGTACCAGCTCACCGGCGGGTTGAGTATGCCGTCCGGCAGCAATGGCTGGAAAAGCAGCTGCTTGACAGGGTTATAGATATTGGTCTGTATCTGTGCCGTTTCCTGGTAGCGCGGCACGCCCCACAGCGGCATCATCTTGTCCGGCACCTTGACGCGCACATCTATGGGCGCGGCATTCTGTATGGGGTGGATATTCACGCCTGGCCTGCCCAGTCCCTGCATGGCCTGCAGGTAAACCATCATGCGTGCCCACTCGGTGCCAAAGGGCGAGCGGCAGGGCCCGCCGTAGCGGATGCAGAGATGCGTGCGCTTCGACGCCCATTCGCGCGCCAGCGCCTTGATAACGGGCGCTGCCACGCCGGTGATCTCCTGCGCCCAGTTGGGCGTTTTGGCGATGCCGTCCTCGTCCCCCATGACATAATCCTTCCATTTGTCAAAGCCCACGCCATGAGAATATACATATTCTTTATGGTAAGTTCCCTCGTTTATCCAGGTATAGGCAATGGCGGCTGCCAGCGCGGCATCCGTACCGGGCCTGATGGGTATCCACTTATCGGCGCGCGTGCCGCCGCTGTAGTTCAACTCCGGCGAGATGAAGATCATCTTCTTGCCCAGTTCCTTGAGCCAGAGCAGCCACTCCTCAGAGTCCTGGCTGCACCACAGTCCGGACTGGGCGGGGTCATATGCCCAGAAGACCGAAATATCTGAGTTCTGCATGGTATCTTCCAGCAGGTCGCATTCCTCGCCCACCCCGTTGGACACATCCATGCCCCACACATGCTCGGCGCCCCAGTACCAGCCCTCCCAGCTGTCCGGGTTGCGCATCATAGGCGTCTGTCCGCCCCAGTAGTTCAGTACCCTGCGGGTGAGCGCATGTGTTTGGAAGAGGCCGTTGGACTCGTGCCCGCCCTGGATGGTGAGGATGGCGCTGTTGCCGTAGGTTTCCCTGATTCTTTTCAGCTCGGCCACGGCGGTATCCATGGCCTCGTCCCAGGAGATGCGCACAAATCCGCTCTGGCCGCGCTGGGAGGTATCGCTTTTGCCGCCGGGCTGGTAGCCTGCCCTTTTCAGCGGGTACTTGATGCGCTGGGGATTATAGGTGCGCCGACGTGCGGAGAGATCGAAAGGGGCCGGATTGGTGCGCTTCCTGGGGGTAAAAATCCTTTCCCCTACCCTGATGCTCCATGGCCTGGCCTCGTCCTCCTCAAAGATGATAGGCCTGATCCTGATAATGCGGCCGTCCCTGACATCCACGAATACCGGGGAACCGCCGACAAAATCTCCCAGCATGCTGGTGTACACCTTTTCATCTGTAGAAGACATGCTCAACCTCCATTTCGTATTTGAGATTAGGTCAGTGCCATTATAGCAGAATAACCCCGTATTGGCAGGGCAATATAAAGGCGCCTGCAATATTGCTATTAATCTCCCCAGTAATGAGCTGTATATGAATATGATATGATATATCGCTGATCGATAATCCATGTGGAGATTAAGGCAGCCAATAATAACACCAGCCTTATCGAATAAAGGAGAATTGCGTTATGAGGATCACCTGCATTTTGGGAAGTCCGCGGCACGACGGAAACAGTGCTCAGCTAGCCGCATGTTTCATGGAAAAAGCAGTTGCGCTGGGTGTGGAAATTACAAAATTTGAATTAAACAAGATGAGCTATTCGGGTTGCCAGGGTTGCTGTGCCTGCAAGACCAAACTGGATAGATGCATATTAAAGGATGATCTGACAAAGGTCTTCGCGGATATTGAGAAAGCCGATGCCATCATGCTCTCTGCGCCCGTGTATTTCGGAGACGTGCCGGGCCAGGTAAAATGTTTCGTCGACAGATTATTCAATTTTTTCAAACCCGACTATGTACGAAATCCTGAGCCGTCGAGACTAGCCCCGGGCAGAAAGCTGGTGCTTATTCTGTCGCAGGGGGCTCCGGAGACAGCTTTTGCCCAGGTTGCCGAGCGTTATGGAGGTATTATGAAACGCACACTGGCGGTAGGTGATATACGTGTCATACGCGCTTTTAGCGTGGGAGCAGGCGGTATACCCAGGGAAGTTCCGGAAAAATTCCTCCTGCAGGCTGAGGAAATAGCAGAGGAATTGATGGCCTGCTCGCAATAATAATGACTTATACCCGTAGATTTTAGAACGTATCGGCGGGAGCTTTTTTCAGGTATTGTCTGCTTTGTCAAGCGTTCTAACCGCTTTTTCTATTCTGCCCAGTGCTTCTTCTAGAATAGACCTCGGGCAGGCGATATTCATCCTCTGGAAACCGCTGCCACCCGAGCCGAAGAG
>CAZTHJ010000083.1:0-6125 GCA_964613565.1 uncultured Dehalococcoidales bacterium
CCCCCAGCACCATCAGGGCGCCGAATTTGATCCTTTCTACTACAGCCCCGGTCCACAGCGCCACCGTAATGATGGCAAAAGTCCCCTGAAACATCATAAATGCCAGATGTGGTACTGTGTTGGCATAAATGTCAGAGGGACCCTGTCCAACTCCGTTTAAGCCTAACCATCTCAGTGAGCCGATGAACGCCCCTGCACCGGGGGCAAAACTTATACTGTAACCGTAGAGCACCCACAGCAGTGAAACAAGGGCCAGTATGGCAAAGCTCATCATGATGGTTGACAATAGGTTCTTTTTTCTCACCATTCCCCCGTAGAAGAAGGCTAATGCCGGTGTCATCAATAGCACCAGGGCTGTAGAAAAAAGCAACCAGGCTGTATCTGCCGCGTTAATTTGCATTTTTTACTCCTTTCTTACCTTTCCATGAATTAATTCTGCTTAATAAAAAAGGGAGCTTTATGACTGGACTTGCCCCCTCTTCCACTGGCCGTCAGCTCACGAAGCTGAAATGACGGTTTTTCAGGACTATGCCTCTGCCTTTACAAGCTTTCCCTTTCTTGTACCTTTCACCTGTCGCCCTGTTTTTCTCCTGCCGCGCTGCCTGCGTCTGGACGAGGCAGAAGCCAGTTCAGGTGAAAGCAGATACCACATCTGCAGTGTGAAATAGATGTCGTGCATCTGCGATATCTGAAACAGATCAATTCCCAATTTTTGTCCTTCTCATATTAAGCAACTGACTACAGTATAAAGCTCCGATGTTACAATCAGATTACAAATAGGTTACGCACGTGTTAAAAATAGAAAATATTGTAGATAAATGGATTGAGATTTACAGGTTGAAGTGAGATGGGTATTAGGGTTTCACCTAATCAGCTTGTAACCGAAGCCTTTCACAGTGATGACGCGCCTTGAAGATGTTCCACCTGATTCAATTTGATTGTTTATATCTGTAATATATAGTATCATGAGCCGGACGACTTGATATCTGTCTAACTTTCGTCAAACGTTTGCTTAACAAGCCAGTATTTTCATGTTTAGCATAATATTGTGAGTGTCCCTGATATATTGGGCAGGGGGCAGGGGGGATGGATATTTTTCCATAAAGTGTCATTTTGACATTGCACATCGTGAATATTTGGTCTACTCTTAATAATTATGTCTTTGTTCGGCAAAGGAATACTGCCTCATCCTCGTAGTGCCGGCTCGTATTCCCGTCCTGCGGCTTCCGCCATCTTGCGGTGCCCGCTTTGCACAGATGCGTTCAAAATGCACGAAAAATTCATTTGAGTGGTGCGGCCGCCGAACAGTTCGGCAATTTCAGAGGGCATTTACACGATCATGGGCGCCAGCATTAGGCATTGCATTTTAAAAATAATCACGATATATTTATAGAAAATATACTCTTGGGGACGAAATATGCAGTATAGGAAATTCGGTAGGCTTGACTGGGAGGCTTCGGTGCTTGGTTTTGGCTCAATGCGTCTGCCTTTGCTGGACAATGATATGGCCAATGTGGATGTACCGCAGTCCATCAAGATGATACGCTATGCCATTGATCATGGCGTAAATTATGTCGATACTGCCTACCCGTACCATATGGGTAAAAGCGAGGTGGTGGTCGGCCAGGCACTGCAGGACGGCTACCGTCAGAAGGTGAAGCTGGCTACCAAGTTGCCCTCATTTATAGTGCAGTCCGCTGATGACTTCGATCGTTTACTCAATGAGCAATTGAAGAGGCTGAACACGGAGCATATAGATTTCTATCTGTTGCACGGGTTGAACCTACATTTCTGGCGAATGCTACGGGATCTGGGCGTGCTGGACTGGGCTGAACGTAAAATAGCCGGCGGCAAGATCGGACATCTTGGTTTTTCATTCCATGATTCCTATAAGGCATTTAAGGAAATCATTGATGCTTATGATAAGTGGACCTTCTGCCAGATTCAGTACAATTACATGGATACCAGTAATCAGGCGGGAACGCGGGGTTTGAGGTATGCTGTGGATAAAGGCCTGGCCGTGGTGATTATGGAACCCATACGCGGAGGCGGGTTGAGCAAGGCTGTACCAGCATCAATACAAAATATCTGGGATAAGAGCCGCATTAAGCGGACCCCGGCAGAGTGGGCGCTGCTGTGGGTCTGGAATCATCCCGAGGTAACCCTGGCTTTGAGCGGCATGTCCAGCATGAAACAGGTAATAGAGAACGTGATTACGGCTGATAAAGCTAAGGCCGGACTGTTCAGTGAAGCCGAAATAAAACTGGTACAGAATGTAAGAAGGACGTATCGCAAGCTGGCGCCGGTACCCTGCACCGGTTGTAAATACTGTATGCCTTGCCCAAATGGCGTGGATATACCACGTAATTTTGAAATTTATAACGATGCGTTTATCTATAATGATGCTGAGGCCTGTCGCTTTGTTTACAAATCACCCATAAATAAAGCGCATCAGGCCGGTCTGTGTGTGGAATGCGGTGACTGTTTAGAGAAATGCCCGCAGGGTTTACAGATACCAGATCTGCTGAATAAGGTACACTCTTTCCTGGGTTAGCATTGATGTTATAAACCAAGTTTGAATTTATAGCCCATGTTTCTCACAGTATCTATAAACGTGTGTTCACCATCTTCAATTTTACCGCGTAAGCGGCGTATATGCACGTCCACTGTCCTGTCCCCACCGAAATAGTCCATTCCCCAGATCTGGTCCAGCAGAGCCTCCCTACTGAAAACGCGGTTCTTATGCATAGCAAGAAACTTGAGCAGTTCATATTCCTTAAAGGTCAGCTCAGCAGGCCTGCCGGCTATAAAAACCTCGCACTGGGCCTGGTCAATAACCAGGTCGCCGCATTTGATGATTTCCTCTCCCCTGCTGGCAACGCCCACCTTAAGGCTCCTCTTTATTCGGGTCAACAGTTCGTCATGATTGAGGGGTTTGACTACAAAGTCATCAATCTCGGGCCGTGAATTTATCAGCGATACCAGGCTGCTTTGCACCAGAAGTATCACGGGTATCCTTTTCTCCCTCTTGAATTCACGGATACCCTCCCAGATGGATGAATCAGAGGACAGGGACTGGGGGCTGTCTATATCAACCAGTAGAGCATCGGACTTTTGTTCGGCAATTTCAGCGACCAGATCGATGTCATTGGCTTTGAGTATCAGTGTGAAACCATGGCGTGCAAGAAGCTGGCGAATTTCATTATGCAGGCCGCTGTCCCTGGTTACTATTAGTATTTTAACCATAATATGAAACCTATTCTATTCACTTTGGAAGGCGTATCGCAAATACTCTGCCTGGAGCCGAGGTATGTGAATTTGAATTTTTCAGGATTGCGCTGATTGTTTCCTGCTCAGTAGGCGTAAAGCGTGCCGTAAGGCCTTAGATATAATGGGAAGAGCTTGACGAATTTTGCCTGCAATATCTCCTCTGCGTTCAAGCCGAAACAGGAGCTGAATTCCTTGACCAGATCTCCCAGAAGTATGCTGTCATTGGCATCCAGATCAGCTTTGCCAACCTCTTTGCCAAGGCTGTAATCATTGACATCGCCCCGCAGGTAAATAGCCCCGGCGTGCATGCCTGTGCCGATATAGTTGGCTGTATACAATTAGCCTTCGGCCTGGTCCAGGCCTAGCAATACAATGGCGCCTCCGGCCATGTACTCGCCGAGGAAATCCTGGGCGCTGCCGCCGATGACCAGCGCCGGTTTTTTATCCTCAAATTCTTTCATATGTATGCCGGCGCGATATCCCACGTAATCGCGGATAAAAATTTTACCGCCGCGGGCTGAAAGCCCCACGATATCGCCGGCATGCCCGTGTACAACAATTCTGCCGTTGTCCATGGTATTACCCACGCCGTCCTGCGCATTGCCATGCACCTCGATCCTTGGCCCGTTAAGGAACGCCCCCAGGTCATTACCGGGTATGCCGAAGACCTCGATATCTATCTCTTTGGGTAGGTCGGTGCCGATATATCTCTGGCCGCAGACATTGTGAATAATGATCTTTTCCGTGCCGTTTGAAATTGCCTCACGCAGCCTGACATTGAGTTCCGGCGTGGAAAGATTTTTTGCATCAATATTGATAGTTACATCCGGGGACGATTTCGCATCAGTTATCATCTTCATGCTCCCGCCATTTTTACGCCCAGAACCTGGAGCTCTGTTTCAGTCAGTCCGATGCCGCGCAGCTGCAGGCGGTTACCCCGCAGGCTTTCCAGCGCATTGATGCCCATGCCGCCCAGAATATCCTTTATCTCAATGCTCCAGCCATGCAGCAGGTTCACCAGCCGGCTGGTGCCTATTTCAGGATTGATGCGCTTGGTAAGCGCCAGGTCGCTGGTGCAGATACCCCAGGCACACTTGCCTGTATGACATTGCTGGCAGCAGGTGCAGCCCAGGGCCATGAGGGCTGCTGTGCCGATATAGACTGCATCCGCCCCCAGAGCTATGGCCTTGGCGATATCGCCGCTGTTGCGTATACCTCCCGCAACCACGATGGAGGCCTGGTTGCGTATTCCTTCCTCTCTAAGCCGGCTGTCCACTGATGCCAGTGCCAGCTCAATGGGAATGCCCACATTGTCACGGATCACCTTGGGGGCAGCGCCGGTTGAGCCGCGTATGCCGTCCAGCACCACAATATCCGCACCTGCCCTGACAATGCCCGTGGCGATGGCCCCGGCATTGTGTACGGCGGCAATTTTAACCGAGATGGGGCGCGTATAATTGGTAGCCTCTTTAAGCGCCACGACAAGCTGGGCCAGATCCTCAATAGAGTAGATATCGTGCTGCGGTGCGGGTGAAAGGGCGTCGCTGCCGCGCGGTATCATGCGTGTACGCGAGACATCCTCGCTGACTTTTTCGCCTGGCAGATGTCCGCCGATACCAGGCTTGGCTCCCTGGCCGATCTTGATTTCCACGATACGCCCCGAGTACAGGTAGTCTGTATTCACACCGAACCTGCCTGAGGCTACCTGTACGATAGCATTATCCTTGTATTTAACGAGTTTTTTATGCATGCCGCCTTCACCCGTATTCCACAATGTTCCGGCTTCGCTGGCCGCCCGAGCCAATGACTGCTGAACATTCAGGCTGATGGCACCGAAAGACATCGCCGAAAACATGATGGGGATATCTAGCTTCACCCCCTGGGTCATTTTTGTTTTGAGTTCTAGAGTATCCCCTTGAAATTCCAGCTTCTCCGGTTTACGGCCCAGCCAGGTAGTCAATTCCATAGGTTCGCGCAATGGATCAATCGAGGGATTGGTGACCTGGGAAGCGTTCAGCAACAGGTGGTCCCAGTAGATAGGCTGACCCTTGTCGCTGCCCATGCCGGTCAGCAGCACTCCGCCCGTTTCGGCCTGCTTGATAATATCCTCGATAACCTCCGGCCGCCAGTTAAAGTTATCCCTGTATTCCAGAGGATTTTTTCTGATATTGAGTGCTCCAGTGGGACAGAAGACCACACAGCGGTGGCAGCCCACGCAGTTGCGGTCATTGCTCAATAGCTTATCTTCAGCGGCATCATAGCTGTGCGCATTGAAACTGCACTGGTTTACACAGACCTGGCAGCCGATGCATTTATCCACATTTCTTTCAATGAGAAATTTTGCCGGCAAATATGTCTTCATCCTGCTCCTCCATCTGATTGTATGCGGATCGGTATGCCCTTGTCATGCAGATATTGCTTGGCCTGACGGATGGAATATGTGCCATAGTGAAATATGCTGGCTGCCAGTACCGCATCGGCCTTGCCGCTTACGATGGCATCGTATAAATGATCCAGGTTGCCGGCTCCGCCGCTTGCGATCACGGGCACGCATACCGCCTCGCTGATGGTGCGTGTCAGATCCAGGTCGTAGCCAGCTCTCTGCCCGTCGGCATCCCAGGATGTCAACAATATCTCCCCCGCGCCCAGGCGTACTGCTCTGGTTGCCCACTCAACGGCGTCGAGAGTTGTGGGTTTCCTGCCTCCATGGGTGCAAACCAGCCACTTCAAATTGTCCTTCTCGGTATAGTGCAGGGCATCGATGGCCAGCACGATGCACTGGGAGCCGAATCTCTCCGCGCCTTCGCTGATCAGTAGCGGATTATGTACGGCGGCGGGATTGATGCTGACCTTAT
>CAZTHJ010000084.1:0-6120 GCA_964613565.1 uncultured Dehalococcoidales bacterium
TGCTCATTAGGGGGCTTATCCAGCGTGATTCAGGTTTTATTTCTTTTCACCACCTCTTACTATTGCCCTGGCTTCCTGCGGCAAAGGAAGAGGAACCGGCTCGGAAACAATCTTTCTGATGGCAGCAAAGCGCGGGGGACAGGATTCAAAGCAGGTTCCGCACTTAATGCATTTTCCCTGATCAATAACATGAATCAGATTCTTGCCGCCCGCGATAGCCTCCACAGGACATTTCCTGGCGCAAATCCCGCAAGCCTGGCACTTTTGCGGATCAATATAGTAGGAGACCACCTCAGTTAATAATTTATCCACCTCGTCCCTGGTAAAGTAAGCCTCATACTCTGCCGGGCTCTCGAGGCGCTTGCCCAGCTTCTCATTTTCAACCACCTTGATATACGGGACCAGCTTCATAATATGCGCCAGCTTGGATTTCAACTCGCTTTTGTCCAGGCCCTCGCTCTCTCCGAGCGGCCCCAGCCCCTTTATCTCCCTGGTAAAATCGTCAACGACTTCGGCAAAACGGATGCCGTCACCGGCAGACATGAACTCGATCCTTAACCTGTGCGGGTTGAGGCCAATGTGCTCCATTATTCTTCTGCATAGAAGCACCATGTTGAGCGCATGGTAATTCCCATGAGTAACATAATTACATTCATTTAAACGGCAACCGCCGATGAAAACCCCGTCCATTCCATTGGAGAAAGCACGGAGCACAAATGCCAGGTCAATTCTGCCAGTGCACATGACGCGGATGAGCCTGATTTCATTTGAATATTGCAGTCTGGAAACTCCAGCCAAATCAGCAGCGCCGTACCCTCACCAGTGGCAGACAAAACCCAGGATCCTCGGTTTAAACTCCATCCTTATCTCCTTTCTAAATCGGTAATCGCTGCTTTCATCATGCGCGTGCTTCCACAAGCTCAGGAACCGCAGCGTCAATCTGGCTTAACATCTCTTCGTCAGTATAGTGCTTGAGCTTAATGGCCCCTGTAGGACACCTGGCATTGCAGAGGCCATCCCCTTTGCAGATAACGGGGTTAACGACAGCCTTTTGGCCCTGCTTTGTTTCCTGCAGCTCTATGGCGCCATAAGTGCAGGCAGAGGCACATGCCCCGCAGCCTATACACTTTTTCTCATCCACCACGCAGACAGATCCGGAGGCCACGACCGTATCGCGCGAGAGCAGGGTCAATGCCCGGCCGGCGGCACCATAAGCCTGGCTGATGGTTTCGGTGATATGCTTGGGATAGTGAGCCGTTCCACAGAGGTAAACGCCATCCGTGGCGAACTCGACAGGCCTTAATTTGACATGGGCTTCCTTGAAAAACCCGTCCGGCGACAGGGGTACCTTGAAGAAACCCGCTATTCCCCTGGTCGCTGCGGCGGGAATAACGGCGGCAGCCAGGGATAGGAAATCGGCATCCAGGGCGACCATCTTGCTCAAAATGGGATCAGGCACGGTAACCCTGAGAAACTGCCGACCGCCCTCGCTGACGGCCTCCACCTGAGGCTTGTTTTCCGGCTCATAGCGGATGAACCTGACATGCCTGTTTGAGGCTTCCCTGTAATAGTCCTCACTGTAGCCGTATGTCCTCATATCACGGAAGAGTATATAGATATCCATCTCCGGGTTCAGTTCTTTCAGCTTCAATGCGTTCTTGATGGCATGGCTGCAGCAGACGCGAGAGCAGTAATCCCTGTCTTCATTTCTGCAGCCCACGCACTGGATCATGACCAGGCTCTGAGAATTAATCACGGCTGCATCCCCTGCGGCGATACGCTCGCCCAGCTCCAGGTGGGTCACGACCCTTTCGTCCTGCCCGTAAAGGTATTCCGTGGGCTTATATTCCTCGGCACCTATGGCGATGACGGCGGCGCCGTGCTTTATCTCCAAATCCCTTCCTTCAGACTTAACCCTGGTTACGAAGTTTCCCACATAGCCGCTGGCCTCGGTGATGGCAGCATCAGCATATACATGTATGAGGGGGTGCTGATAAACCCTGCGGATAAGTTCGCGCAGATATGCCTGAACGTCCATCCCCTCAAGGTTGTAATAAATTCTCCTGGCCATCCCTCCCAGGTCTTTTTCCTTTTCCACCAGGTAAACCTCATGCCCCTGTTCTGCTATGCTGAGGGCACTGGTCATGCCGGCAATGCCTCCTCCAACCACCAGCGCCGCCTTATTGACAGGCAGGTCGAATTCCTGCAGGGGCTCAAGGTGGCAGGCACGCGCCACCGACATGCGGAGGATATCCCTGGCCTTTTCCGTAGCCGCTTCCTTTTCCTTGGAGTGTACCCAGGAGTTATGCTCCCTGATATTGGCCATTTCATAATAATACTGATTAATGCCCGCCTCCCGCACTGTATCGCGGAAGAGCGGCTCAAGCGTCCTGGGGGAGCAGGCAGCGACAACCACGCGGTTGAGCCCTTTCTCATTTATCATGTCAGTTATTTCCTTGGCGCAGTTGGTGGCGCAGGAGAACAGCTGCTCCTGGGCGTAAACAACATTGGGCAAGGTCAGGGCATAATCAACAGTGGAGGGAACATCCACGACCCTGCCGATATTGGCACCGCAATGGCAGACAAAGACACCGATCCTGGGCTCCTCGGCCGAGACGTCTCTTTCCTGCGGGTACTGCCTTTCCCTGGTGAGCTTCCCGCGCCTGAAGTCGAGCAGCTCGGCACACTGGGAGCCGGCAGCGCTGGCGGTATAGACGGACTCGGGAATATCTGTAGGACCCTGGAACGCCCCGCTGATAAGAATGCCACGCCGGGAGGTTTCCATGGGATTAAAAGGACTGGTCTTGCAGAACCCGTGGGAATTAAGATCGATGCCGAGCTTGTCTGCCAGGGCATTAACATCTTCAGGCGGGTTCAGCCCGACCGACAGTACCACCATATCGAATTCTTCTTCCTTGACCCCATCCTCAGGCGTAGAATACCTTATGGAAACATTCCTGGTTTCAGGGTTCTCCCTGCCTATGGACACATAGCTTCTGATAAAGCGCACCCCGGGGAGCTTCTCCGTCCTTTCGAAGTATCGTTCAAAATCCTTGCCATAGGAGCGGATATCATTATGAAAGATGGTGCACTCAGCATCTGCATCATGCTCTTTGGTGAGGATGACCTGTTTCTGGGTATAGGTGCAGCAGACGGCTGAGCAGTAGCTATTGCCGCCGGGGATAACCTGCCTGGAGCCGACGCACTGAATCCAGGCCAGCTTATGGGGATGCTTCCTGTCTGAAGCACGCAGTATCTCGCCCTCGTAAGGGCCGGTGGAGCACAGGAGACGTTCAAAGTCCATGCTGGTTACCACATTCTGCATCTTCCCGTAGCCGTATTCATCCCTGAGGCCGGGGTCGAACGGCTCAATGCCGGGAGCCAGGATGATCGCGCCAACGTTGATCTCTATCTTCTGCACGGTCTGGTTGAAATCTATAGCCTTATTCTTGCATACCTCTTCGCAAATTCGGCATTTTTTCTCTTTGAGGTAGAGGCAGCTTTCATCAATATAGGTGATAAGCGGGATGGCCTGAGCGAAGTATATATGGATGGCCTTGTTCTTGGAGACGTCCTGATTAAACTGATCGGGGTATTTAACAGGGCAGTATTCCACACAGGTAGTACAACCCGTGCATTTATCCTCTATGATATAGCGCGGCTTCTTAACCAGGGTGACCTTAAAGTTCCCTGCTTCTCCGGCTACACTTTCAACCTCGGTATAGGTGTGAACCTGTATGTTTTGATGCCGGCCGACCTCGACCAGCTTAGGTGAGAGTATTCACATGGAGCAGTCGTTGGTGGGGAAGGTCTTGTCGAGCTGCGCCATATGGCCGCCGATGGCGGGCAATTTCTCAACAAGGTAAACCTTGAAACCAGCAGTGGCAAGATCAAGCGAGGCTTGAATGCCGCTGATGCCTCCTCCGACAACCAGAACATCTCCAAAATCAGTGTTTGCCAGGTTTTTGGAAAGCTGCTCTATTTTGTCCTTCAGCAATACTCCGTTTTCCACTTTGCACCTTCCTTATCAGGCTTTCAGCTTCTTTAAATAACTTCATTGATAATTTCTGTAATGTCCTTAATCTGCAGGATTTCGCTATCCTCCAGGCTCAACCTGCTGTCTTCAAACATGGTGATGCAGTACGGGCAGGCAGTAACCAGCTCTTCAGCTCCAACATCTATAGCCTGTTTTATTCTGAGGTCGGAAAATCTCTCGCCCCTGGCAGTTTCCATCCAGATCCTGCCTCCTCCCCCTCCGCAGCAGAGGCTTTCCTGCCGGGTATCTGCCATCTCAACCAGCTCCAGGCCAGGGATTTTCTTCAGCACCTCCCGGGGTTCGTCATAGATGCCGTTATGCCGTCCTATATAGCAGGGGTCATGATAGGTAATTTTCTTCCTGTACTCTCCCGTGATCTCAAGCCTTCCGTCCCTGATCAGATCGAATAAGTACTGGGAGATATGAATCACCTCAAAATTAGCCTTGAACTCGGTGTACTCATTTTTAAAGGTGTGGTAGCAGTGAGGGGAAGAGACGAGAATTTTCTTCACGCCATGATCTACAAAAGTCTTGATGTTTTCCCTGGCCAGCCGTTTAAACAACTCCTCGGCGCCAGCCTTGCGGATACTCTCTCCGCAGCAGTTCTCCTGGGAACCCAGGATGCCGAAATCCACGCCTGCCTTATTGAGGATATTGGCCGTGGCAACAGCCGCCTTCCTTAACCTGCGGTCGTAGCTGAGGTAGCAGCCAGGGAAATACAGGATTTCCATACCCTCGCTGAAGGGTTTTACCGCAATGTCCCTGGCCCAGTCCCCCCTTGTGGCCCGCTCTTCGCGCAGAGGGTTGCCTTCAGCGGCGAGGCTGGTGCTTACGGTGTGGACAGGGCCGGGCACGATATCTGCTTCCGAGGCAATCCTGCGGAAGGATACGCTGACATCGATGGTTTCCACTCCCCTGGGGCAGCGCTGCGGACATCTCCCGCAGGTGGTACAAAGCCACATATCATCACCGTCTATCTCAGGCAGGCCGAAGGTAGCCTGGCGGACTATCTTGCGCATACTGAAATCCCTGACCCTGTTCCAGGGGCAGACGGTATCACATAATCCACATTGATAACATAATTTAAAGGCTTCACCGCCAGCCGTTTTTATGGCATCTACTGCGTCTTTAAAGGGGGATACAATTTCCATTGTCATGATTAATCCTCTTTTACCGCTTCAGTGTTTCAGGCCTTTTTCGACAACCGGGCGACGCTATCCATGATCTTATCCAGGCCATATTTCTCTGCCAGCGCCTCCACTCCTACTTCCATATCCTCCAGCTTCTCCTCCTCTTCTACCTCCTCCTCCCTTTCTTCGTAAGTCAGGGCATCTGTCAAACACCACTGCACACACAAGGGCTCCTTCTGTGGCGGATCGTCCTCGCACATATCGCACTTGAGAGGGAGGTCGGAGTCCGGCTCTTTGAATAGATCCCTGGAGGGGCATGAAGCACGGCAAAAGGAACACTCGTCATATTCCTTCCCGTCAATTACATATTTATCCCTCCCGGCACACTCGGCTTTAGCATGCTCACCCGCATATACAGGAACATAAATGTCCCTGATGGGGTCGCGAATGACCCGGATGCGAGACCTTCCCGGGTTATTGCTGCTATATTTGGGCGAAGCATGAAATGCGGAGCAGATTACCTCACATGCCCGGCAACCGTTGCATTTATCGGCATCGATCTTGATTACCTTAACTTTTTTCTTAACTTTGCTCATCTTTTAAAATCCCTCTCTGTTCAAAGTCTTCGGTAACGTAATCCATACCTAATTCGTGCAAGGACTCTTTAGTAGGAATACCCTGATTATCCCACCCCTTAAATTTGTAATACTCATCTAAGAGCTTAGCTTCAAGCTCGGGAAATCTTTTCTTCCAATGGTCCTCAGGCGGCTTCTCATCAGCTCTCCTCAAGCCTCTTCTTACATTAACGGCTCTAAGTAGAGTTCGGTTCCTCTTATATACTTGCGTTAGTCCGGCTTCATCCATATCGATCCCGGTCGCTGATGAGATAAAAGCCGGGTAATTGTGTATATGATAGGGAGGCTTCAGGGGAAATGATGACAAACCGGCGCACAT
>CAZTHJ010000085.1:0-6110 GCA_964613565.1 uncultured Dehalococcoidales bacterium
CAGGGTCGCTGCCAGCAGCATTCCTCCGACAAAGAAACCGATGCGCTTCCTGCGTAGCAGCAGCCAGTGCAGTCCGATCACCGGCAGCGCCAGCACACCTGTCAGCTTGACCAGCGCTGCCAGCGCCGCTGCAGCTCCCGAGAGCAGATAGCCGCCTTTGAGGTACAGCCAGAAGCACAACAGCATGAAGGCCAGGCAGAAAACGTCCAGCATGGCGATGCCTGCCTGTACAAAGGTCATATTCTCAAAAGACAGCAGAAAGGTCGCCAGGGAGGCTTCCCTCCTCGACATATGCAGTCGCCTGCAGATAAGGTAGAACAGCCAGATGACGATGCAGCCGAAGAATACAGGCAGCAAGCGCCAGCCGAAGGGATTATCGCCGAAAAGCAGTATCCCGCCCGTGATCAGCAGTTTGCCCAGTGGCGGATGCTCGGGGCGGTGGCTGCCATCCCCCGAGATAATGGACCTGGCGTCGGGCACATAATGCTGCTCATCGAACATGGGCTCGGAGGGCAGTGTGATCACAGCCAGGTGTATGACCAGGGTAATGAGCACCAGCAGGCAGAGCCAGCTGTATTCCCAGCCCCTCAGCTTTGCTACGATTTTGCTTATTATTTCCATGTCCACCAGATATTCATGAGATAGTTCCACAGCGTCGCCACGGCTATGCCGCACAGGTTGAAGAACAGGTCACAGGTACCGAAAATATGGGTCAGCAGCCAGAAAACAGCCAGCTTCAAGCCTATGCCAATCAGGCTTACCAGGTTGAACTTTACCAGGCGAACCAGGAAGGCTTTAGCTCCCGGCAGGCGGCGGTCGGCAAAGGTAAAATAGTTATTCAGCGTGAAGTTGGTGATGATGGCAACCTCGGCGCTGAGCGCGGCCGCCACAATATTAAACAGGCCGGCAAAATGGATAAGCATCCAGAATACGCCTTCATCCACGATAACACCGCTGGCTCCCACCAGGCAGTACTTGATAAACCTGGCAAATTCGCCGCTGCTGCGCATCAGCAGGTACAGATGCCGCAGGTAATCCACCTGCTGGCGTAGCCTGAGCTTGCTCTCACCTTCCCTGCGCACTTCAAAGCAATAGGGAATTTCAACTGCTTCCGTAAACTCGCCCTTTACCAGAATCTCCAGCAGTATTTTGTAACCTTTAGGATTTAATTCCACATCCGTCACCACCCCTTTCCGCAGCATGAAATATCCGGACATGGGATCGCGGATTTTACGTGTTGCGGGCAGAAGGAGATGCGCCAGCATGGTGGCTGTTTTAGATATCAGCCGGCGCAGCAAGCTCCAGCCCGCACAGCCCCCTCCCTTTACATAGCGGCTGGCAACTGCAATCTGCGCACCTCCCTGTATAGCTCCCAGCAGGGCAGGCAGCAATTCCGGGGGGTGCTGCAGGTCAGCATCCATCACAGCCACAATTTCGCTCGAGGCATGGTGCAGCCCGTGCACCACCGCCGAAGCCAGCCCCTTCTCATCTTTGCGGACAATAACCCTGACAGGATATTGAGAGGCCAGGGACTGTGCCAGCTCTGCGGTGCCGTCGCCGCTGTTATCATCGATGAGGAGTATCTCGTAATTGATGGGGAAAAGGGCGCTGTGCACCCTCTGCAGCAGCAGCAGGAGATTATCATGCTCGTTATAGGTAGGGATTATGACAGTGATTTGACGGCTAGCATTGTGTACCATATCGGCCTGTTCTGTGACACCGGCGGAGATCTTTAGCGGGGGCATCACAAGCACATGCATTTTACGACAGGGGTGGCGTTTAATCAATGTAACATGGTACTAGGACTGTAGCCTGCCGAATTAGCTAGTAGTAATGAGGATGCATATGCTAAACTATTCGTACAATCGGTTAACAACAATATCACTCGAATCAGAGGAATTACTGACTGGACATGTTCTCATCTAAAAGAGGCGCCGCCAAATTATTATTGCTGGTGGTGATAGTCCTCATCCTGCTTAAAGGGATAGTAAGCTGGATCACGGGCAGCTTAAGCGTGCTGGCACAGGCAGCAGACAGCCTGCTGGATCTGCTGTCTGGAGTGATTACGATCATTGCCGTGCGCGCGGCCGATAAGCAGGAGGATGAGGAGCATCCCTACGGGCACGGCAAGCTGGAAGACTTTGCCGGGTTGGGGCAGGGACTGCTCATCGGCGTGGCTGCAGTGAGCATTATCTATTCGTCCATTCAGCGCATCATGACCCGTTCCGAGATACAATTGTCTGAAGCTGCCATCGCGGTTATGGCCATTTCCGTAATCGTCAGCATTTTGCTTTCACGCCATCTGAAGAAGGTAGCCCGCAGGACAAATTCCATAGCCATCGAGTCCAGTGCCAATAATATCTCCGCCGATGTCTATTCCGCACTGGCCGTGCTGCTCGGACTGGTGCTGCTGCGCGTTACAGGCTTGAGCATCATCGACCCCATCATTGCCATCGGCATGGCACTGTATATCCTTAAAATCGCCTATGATACGGCGCGTAAGCCATTTCAAAGGCTGGTGGATGCCAGATTGCCCCAGGATACGCAGGAATTGATCAAGGGCAGCATCATAAAATATAACCATGAAGTGGTGGGATTTCACAGACTGCGCACACGCCAGGCGGGAGATGAGTATCATATTGACCTGCACATCGTCATGCGCAGGGACATTCCCCTTGAGACCTGCCATGAGATCTGCAATAAAATCGAGGTCGAAATCCAAAATGGCCTGCCCGGCTCCAGCATACTCATACACGCAGAGCCCTGCAATGATGAGTGCGGTGATTGCTCGGTAATCTGCGTGGAGCGCAAACCCTCCCGGGGCAAGAGAATCATGCAAGGCTAGCTAAAAGTTTAAGTAGGCCCAGGGCTATTTTTATTTTTAAGCGGGCAGCATACGCTGTATCTGTATATTTTACGGGTCCCTCTTAATGATTGATTTAAATATGCTTACCTCTAACGCTGATTATCATTTCATTCAGCGGCACCCGTTGCCCGCTCTTTTCAATAGCCTGCCGCGCCAGGTTCACCAACCCTGAACAGCAGGGTACTTCCATATGCACGGCAGTTATGCTTTTCAACCCGGCCTCCTTCACGATCTGTGTCAGCCGGGATAGATGCTCTTCGTAGTCATCCAGCTTTGGGCATGCTACCAGCACGGCATGCCCGCTGATGATATCCCTGTGCAGGTCGGCATAGGCGAAAGGCACACAGTCCGCCACCAGCATCAGGTCGGCATTCTTTAAAAAGGGCGCCGACGGCGGCACCAGCCTGAGCTGCACAGGCCAGTGAGTCAGCAGGGACTCATGCTGCTCCGCCTCTGAAATTTCCCCTTGACCCGCTTCAAACCTTGTCACCGTCCTGGAAGGGCAGCCGCAGGCTAAAACATCGCCGGACTCCTTTTCATCTCCCAAGAGTCGCACGGCCTGTCCGGGACAGGAAAAGTGCATATTTTCGCCTTCGTCTTGCTTTTGGCTCAGATAGTGCTCTACAGCCTCCTCATCAAAGCCGCCTGCCTCCCGCTCTTCGATAATCAGTGCCCCCTGCGGGCATTCTCCTATACAGGCTCCCAGCCCGTCGCAATAATTCTCGCTCACCAGCCTGGCTTTGCCGCTGACAATCTGGAGGGCACCCTCCGCACAGGAAAGCACGCACAGCCCGCAGCCATTGCACTTCTCCTCGTCTATTTTTATGATCTTTCTCTTGTTCCTGGTTTTTGCTCCTGACATAGTAACAAACCCTCCTTAATGGGTAAATTTTAGAGCAAAAAGGGGCCGTAATCTGTGATTAAAGTTACAGTAATACTCAGGGCAGGGGAAAGAAGTGGTTGAAAAACATGAAATAATGCGGCCGTGAACAATATGATACAATCCCTGTATATGTAGCAACATTGCTAGGAGGTAAAAATGTTAGCTAAAGACTTATTTTCCCGGCAGGTAATTGACGAGGGGGGCAACCGGGTGGGCAAGATTGCTGACCTGGACGTGGATATCATGAGTGGAGTGGTGCATTATATCGTTATCCGCACAGGCCTGCTTTCCAGTAGAAAAATAAAGCTGGATAAAATCAAAAGCGTGGGCGACGAGATCATCCTCAATGTACGCAAAAATACCCTGCAGGACCTTTGACTTCAGTCCATGTGCTCCAGGTTTTTTATCACAGGTTCCCTACCCAGCAGCACCATGGCAAATTGCTCGAATTTCTCTCCCGTTCTGGGGTCAACATCATGCCAGCGGGCGAGGAATTCCTTTTCCTTTAGCCATACTTTCCTAAATGATGATGGGTCCTCAAAGACAATAATATTATCCGTATATCCGATCACGATGGCATAATGCCCATCATTATAGTCGTGCCTCCAGTCCCTGATCGCCATATACCTGTTGGCCCAGGCCTGCAGCAGCACGATTACAGGTGTATTCTTCCCGATAAACTCCTTGACCGTTTCCAGCTCCATACCGCGCCTGGCGATAACCTCGAAGCCGTATTTCTGGGCTACGGCAATCATGTTTTCAATAGCAGTGCCGTTATGGTCTGTTTGCAGCTCTTTGATTAAATCGCCTTCCAGCTTTTCAAGGCCGTAATATGCCAGGACAAGCTGCAGCGCCTTGGCACCACAATCGAAATCAAATGCCTGTATGCCACCGGGCATATCTATCATTTTTCACCTCAAGAAAGGAATTCTGTAGCTGCAGATGTTGCACAATTGTAACACGCCAGCGAGGCATAAAGCGATGCCTTCCACTTGAATAAGCTTGAAGCCTGTGCATTGATAGACTATGTAGATATTGTTCAATTAATTATCAACTGATAGAATGTTCCCTAAAAAGTTGCTGATATGAAAGAACTTCTGGAGCTTTTTGCAGAAACCGAGATTTTTATCTTTGTCTTTGCTGAAATCGTTACTAAAATCCCCACAATCCAGCGAGTCATCTTCCACAAAGCTACTTTGAAACACAATATCATTTTCGTTATCATATTCGGCGCCTTTTCCATTTTTGGGACATTGGTCGGCATCCAGATACCTTCAGGTGCGATAAGCAATATCCGTGACTTTGCGCCGCTCCTGGCAGGCTTAATAGCCGGGCCCTATATCGGCCTGGCAGTAGGGCTGATCGGGGGCATTCACAGGTTTTTTATGGGCGGCATAAGCTGCGTTCCATGCTCAATTTCAACTGTCCTGGCCGGTATCATCGGAGGTCTCGTCTTCCTGTGGAATAAGAAAAGGCTGATCAGCATAATTCAGGGTATGCTGCTGGCGATCGGCGTTGAAGCATTGCATGGCGCTATCACCCTGCTCATGGTAAGGCCATTTGATACCGCTCTTGAGATAGTTGAAACTGCCATACCATCCATGATGATAGCCAACGCCATAGGATTGGCGATCGGGATCATTATTACCGGCCATGCTCATGAAGATGCCAAAAAGCCGGAGCAGGCGGTAGCTAACATAAAGCCACCAGACGGATAATATTTTGATTGTGCCTCCCACTATACCATATGGGCATGCTCCTGGAATATTACGGGGAGGTGCATCAAGGCAATCTTGAAATACTCTCCAATATGTCCACCAGGGATATGGGGGGGGGTAATGGAACTTCAGGAGGCGGGAAAATCAGCATGAACGCTGCTTTCCGCCTCCTCATCACGCATTCAAACAACCATCACGGCCAGATTGATTACCTGCGGGGTCTGCTGTAGCTTGGCTGGGATCTGCCGCACGGCACTGGCATGATACGGCCTTAGGACAGGCTATTTCCTGATTTTGAGATATGCCAGCCCGGCGAAGAGGGCCGCCAGTGCATGCAGTATGATGGGAATCCAGAGAAATTCAAACCGCATCAAATTAGCCAGGCTTCTGCCGTAACCCAGCGGTGCAGGTAGGAATAACCATACTAGGAACAATACATATATGCCGGTAACCAGCCAGTAAACCTGCCTATTTACCTTGAAGGCATACATAGAGGTAAATACAAACATAAAAGTAAATCCGGAAAAGAACATGGGCCATATATCCGCACTATTAAAGAAGCTAGAATTGAAAATGGCCACAATCACGGCGTGAATGGCCACGAAACCTTCGAGGAAAATGATCCACCTTTTATCAAAATGTA
>CAZTHJ010000086.1:0-6077 GCA_964613565.1 uncultured Dehalococcoidales bacterium
AGGGAGAGCTGATATGGACAAGACATATCCTGAAAACAACTCTATGAGCAGGGAGGACGACATGAGAGAAAAGAATTCACTTGCCCCTTTTGCCTTTGGCTTTACGATAGGGATAGTTGCGGGATTAATAGCAGCCGTCTTGTCAGCGCCAAAATCCGGCAGTGAATCAAGGGGATTCGCCCGCACTACAATAGACTCAAAAATAGACGATTTCAAAGGAATGGTTAAAGAGGCAACCTCCGACAGAAAGAAGGTGTACACGGAGTCATGGAAACAACCCAGGTCCAAACCTTATACGGATGATCTGGATGATGACAAATAACCTTGTCCGTCAATACATGAAGTTGCCACTACCATGCTGGAAATTCCCGGCGCCCGTGAGCGTGCCCTACCTCACCTGAACCAGCTTGAATCTGAAATATTATGCAGTGCGCAAAACAGCAATTAACGTGCCGGGGCCACCGTGCACGCCCAGCCCTGCTCCCAGCCTGGCCATAACTATGCGCTCTTCAGGGAGAAATTCCATTATCATCTTCTTCAGTTCCGCGGCCTGATCGGGCACGGTGCTCTGGACAATGGCCATCTCTTCAATATTGCCGGCTTGCTTAACAAGGTCGCGCAGTTTAACCATGCCCCTGGCATAATTACGTTCCATGCCATACTGGACTATCTCACCATTTTTCATGGTTAGAATAGGTTTAACTTTCAAAAGGCTTCCAATTGCAGCCTTGGACTTGGTGATTCTTCCGCCGGCCAGCAAATATTTTAACGTATCCAGTACGCCGTAAAGCCTGATTTTCTCGATCATTTTCCTGCATTCCGCAACCGTAGAATCAAAATCAGCTCCAGACTTGACCAGGCGTGCAGCGGCCAGGGTAAGCAATCCCACCGCCATGGAAACCCCGAAGGAATCAATAACCTCAATCCTGGCCTTGACGCCGGCCATTTCTCTCCCCTGCAGAGCCGAATTCACCGTACCGCTGACTTTGCTGGAAAGGTGTATTGATATAATTTCATCATAGTCTTTGGCCAGCTCGCGATATAGATTGGCAAAATCAACAGGCATGGGCTGCGTCGTTGTGGGATGGATGGGGCCTTCTGCAAGACGCTGATAAAGTTCATCCGGGCCGATATCAATGCCGTCCTTGTAGGCCTTGTCCCCGAAGTAGATATAGACCGGCACCGCAGGGATATCCAGCGCCTTCAGCATGTCTGCGGGCAGGTCTGCGCCAGTGTCAGTTACAATTTTAATAGCCATAAAACTCCTCCTTTACAATTGTTTACCACTCAATTTGCGGAAAAAGCAGCTAACAACTAATAATATTACATGCTGAAGCAGAATACAATAAGGCTTTAAGCCGGGATTATTGACTGGCCATGGCTGTCACAATTAGAATTGGAACAGTTCCCGGATGCAGCACATATGAAAACAACAGGGTTACAGAAACAAAAAATGCAGAATAAATTGAAGGAATATCTCCCTGAGCCGGCGCATATTATCTTAAAGCAAATTGAGCAGGCTGCTGACGCCGATGGCCTGGGATTATACCTCGTAGGCGGCGTGGTACGGGATCTGTTCATGAGAAGAAAGAACTTCGATATCGATATTGTGCTCGAGGGGAATGCCATAGATTTTGCCCGTAAAATAAGCTGGCAGGACGGGGGCAAATTAATTGAGCACCATGATTTTGGCACGGTTAAACTGGTGCTGCAAGGTTTTACTGTTGATATCGCCTCTGCACGGCGGGAATCTTATGCCAGGCCAGGGGCTTTGCCCTCTGTCGCACCGGGAACAATCACGGATGACTTGCTGCGGCGGGATTTTACCGTCAACAGCATGGCCCTTTGCCTCAATAAATCCCGCTTTGGAGAATTGCTGGACCCTTGCCAGGGCAAAACGGACCTGCACCATAAGCTGATACGCATGCTGCATAAAGACAGCTTTGTCGATGATGCCACCCGTATCTTCCGTGCCATCCGCTATGAGCAGCGCCTCAACTTCGTCATCGAGCCGGCAACCCTGCAGCTCCTGCGGAAAAATGCGCGCATGGTCGAGACGATTTCTGCAGACCGCGTTAGAAATGAACTGTACCTCATGCTGAGAGAAAAAACACCTGAAAAGCCGATCATGAGGGCACACGACCTGGGAATTTTGCGGGCAGTGCATTGCTCCCTGGCCCCCGCTAACTGGCTGGCGCAGAGCTACCAAAGGGCTCGCAAATTTGCCGGGAAAAACAATCTCTTCTCTATATATTTGCTGCTCCTGATCTATGGGATGGGACAGGATGCTCTCAAAGGGCTGCAGCAGCGTCTCAATTTCCCCAAAGCTGAATACGATTTAATGGTAAATACCCTGCGATTGAAAGCGCAAATGGAGCGGCTGGCCAGACCGAAGCTGAAGCCTTTTGCTATTTACAGGATGCTACAAAATTACCCGCCGGCGGCGATTCAGGCTAATTTCCTAGCCAACCCTGCCCCTCTCATCCAATCCAGGCTATCTCTTTACCTGCGCAAATGGAGCTGCTTAAAACCCTTGCTTAAGGGCAATGACCTGATAGCCGCAGGCATAACAAAGGGGCCGCAAATAAAGGCTGTACTCGATTCCCTGCTGGAGGCGCGCATCAATGGGGAGATATCCAATAAGATACAGGCAAAAAGGCTGCTGCAGGAATTGATGAGGAACAAAAATACCGCTAGTGCCCGCGGGTAAAACTGCTCATGTCATTAAAAGCCGTAACCAGATATACTTCACGGAACCTCTTTTTCAACTCCCGGTGAATTTGATTGGCCTCTTTGTTGGAGTGGCTGAGGCTGAAGAGAGCGGGGCCGGAACCGCTCAGGTGTACATACCTCACGCCCGCTTCGCGGAATAATGCATAATACCTGTCGATGCCGCGGAATACGTCCCCCACCACCATCTCAAAAGTATTATACAGAATTGTATCCGGCAGCGGCTTACGCCTCTTTATTAACTCCCTGGCCTTAGCAACATAAGAGCCTCCCGTGAAATGGTTTACCCGCAGCATGGAATACATTAAACCTGTCTTGCCCGTCAGTGAAGGCAGCTCCGGAATCAGCACGTTATACCAGTGCTTTTGTATGCTGCCCAGACCGGTTATTATCTCACCCCTGCCCCCTACCAGCGAGGTGCCGCCTTGTAAAAAGAAGGGCACATCAGAACCCAGCTCGAACGCAATATCTACAAGCTTTTCCACGCTCAAATCGAGCTTCCATAAATGAACCAGTGCTTTCAGGGTCGCAGCAGCATCGCTGCTGCCGCCTCCCAGCCCTGCGCTGAGAGGGATGCCCTTCTTTATGTCAACCTTAATGCCGCCGCTGTAATGTGAAGACTTTCTCAGAAGTTCGACTGCTTTAACCACCAGGTTTTCCGCCGCCGTCACCCGGCTGTCATCACAACTAATGCGGACTTCCGCAGCCTCCTCGAAAAAGAGCTCATCACATAGTCCAACCGTCTGCATGATGCTGCTGATCTCATGATAACCATCACCGCGCCTGCCGCTGACTTCCAGCACCAAATTCAACTTTGCCGGCGCCAGAACCTTTAACATGTCTTGCCCAGTACTTCCCGCGGCAGCATTATGTTAAGTAATCTCTGCCATTCTGCCAGGCAGAGATCCGCAGGCCTGCACAGGGGGCTGATTCCAGCCTCTTTCAGGATTACTTCTATTTCAGCAGTTTTTAGATTGAGGCCGAGGGCCAGGGAATTGTGTAAATGTTTTCTGGGCGCACGGAAACCGCGCCGCACCAGCTCCATAAACGAACTCTGCTTCTCGGGCGGTATAAGTGGATGATCCAGGAATTCCAGGCTCAGGATAGCTGAATCAACCTTCGGCACAGGAAAAAAATCCTCCCGCGGCACATAGTCGATGATGGAAGGCCTGGCATGTATCTGCAGTCCGATCGCCAGCACGGATAGATTTCCCTCACAGGCCGCTATGGCATCAGCCACCTCTTTCTGCAGCATGATTACCATCTTGCGAGGCTTCAGAGGGGTCTGCATAAAATAATACAGCACGGGAGAGGTAATATTGTAGGGCAGGTTAGCCACAACTTTATAGGTACTGACGCCTTCCAGTAACTCTGCCAGGTCCAGCTTCAGGATGTTGCCGTGGATTATTTTAATATTCCCGGCAGGCTTAAACTCCCTTTGCAGGTGGTTGAATAATTCACCATCGAGCTCTATGGCACAGACAAAACCGGCATGCTGCACCAGCTCTCTCGTGAGTATGCCCAGGCCGGGACCGACCTCAACTACATGATCCCCGGGAGTCAGCTCGGCAGCCGAAATGATTTTCTGCACCACTGCCGGATTGCGCAGAAAATTCTGTCCCAGTCTCTTCCGCGGCCTTGTTCCTGCCCGTCTTAAATCTGACTTAATCCTTTGTGATGGATCCGGATATTTTGACATTTATTTATGCAGAGCAAAATGGGTCGTGCACCTCCTGTCGGTTCCGTCCCCTGACTTGACTGCATCAGACAGCTCCAGCCAGGCAGCCTTGCGGCACCCAGACTAAACTATTTACCGCTGCTTCCTTCCGGACCTGACGGAATTCATAGCCATCTGCCGCGCAAGACCCAGCTTTCATCACTACTTAATCCAGGCAGTAACAGGAAATCGAAGCCTCTATTCAGAAATCAACCCCGCTAGAGCGGATCTCGGGTACAGGGCACCGCTAGTTCCCCGTCTAGCACGACCCAAACCAATATTACTATTTTAGGCATAGGTCTTTCAAGATTAGCAGCCGCGGCCCAGGCGCTGAATGAGGATTTGCGGCAGCCCTGCCTCAAGCATCTTTCCCTGCGTAATACTCAGATCGTATTCCACCCTGTAATGCGTCACCAGCATCTGCTCAGAATTATAAATGGCATAGCTGGCGCGGGGGTCTCCGTCCCTGGGCTGGCCGGCTCCTCCGGGATTGAGAATCAAGCGATGCTGCCCCATAGGCCATACCGCCTCTTCATCAAACTGGGCCTGTATAATTCCACCTCCCGTCTCTTCATAAATACAGGGCAGATGCGAATGACCGGCCAGACAGTACTTTGTATCAAAACACTTCAAGTTTTCTTCGGCGACGGAAGTGGAAAGAATATATTCCAGCAGGGGGCTTCTGGGGCTGCCATGAACCAGGGTGAAGTCCCCTGCAGTCAACATCTCAGGCAGTTGGTCCAGATAGCTGATATCACTGTCATTGAGTTGAGCGGCGGTCCAGGCAGCAGCCTGGTAAGCGGATACATTGAAATCAAAGGCCTCAATTCTGCCAGTTGCCGCCCAGTCATGGTTGCCTGCAACGCAAATATGCTCATGTTCCCGCAGCAACTGAATGCATGCATGCGGATCAGGGCCATATCCCACCACATCCCCCAGGCACCAGATAATATCAAACCCTTCACGTTGCTCGATGTCATGGAGAATTGCCAGGAAAGCCTCCAGGTTGGCGTGGATATCCGCAAGTATTGCGTAGCGCATTTTGCTAAATATATCACTTAACAGGCTTTATGGATAGTATTAAGGATCTGAAAAACAGGTGACGATTTACTTTCCCCCGTCATTACAAGGACGAACGTAGTGAGGACATGGTAATCCCCTTAAGTGGATGAGATCACCACGCCGCTTGCGGCTCCCCATGTTGACGGAAGAGTGAAGTTATGAAATCGTACTCCAGCTTCAGAATATGTCAAACTTAAAATAAAATAATTAAGAGGGAAAAATTTCTCCCTCTTAATTGAAGGTGGGTTACTTAATATCAGATTAGACCGCTATGCGGGGGCTCCGCATGACATGCGTGGGATTGCAACGGGACTTTCCCTGGCATAATGACAGAAAAGGCACCAGATTGTAATGATAGGCTCACGATGACGGCATATTGATAAGTATATTTAGCTTTAATTCCATAGTGAATCTGTTAATTCAAGCATATTGACCACAGGATCGATGAGGGCTTCTCTCACAATTAATCTCAGTAATTCATTGTTTTCGATGATAGAAGCAATGGGCGGGCTAACCCTGTAATAAGTTCCGACCAGCAACCTGCCCAGAGGACTCTCCAGAAGGTATT
>CAZTHJ010000087.1:0-6057 GCA_964613565.1 uncultured Dehalococcoidales bacterium
TGAAACGAGCGACCCGCATGCCCACGAGCTCAAATATCATGTGTGGACCACGGGCTGCCCGGGCTGCGCCGCTGCCTGCAAGACGCCTTTCTTCAAGCATGGCCCGCACGGGGCTTTCGCCGGGGAGCTGAGGCATGATAATACCGGAGGCTTCAATGCCAATATCATGCTCGGCTTTGAGGAGATGGCGGAGATCTCCGCCCTCATTGACGAGCTGGGCATGGATGGAGAAGAGCTGGGAGGCATTGTGGCCTGGGCCATGGACCTCTATGAGCACGGCATCATCTCAAAGAAGGACCTGGGCGGCATCGACCTTAAGTGGGGCAGTGTAGAGGCTACCTGTGAGCTACTGCGTAAGATAGCCTACAAGGAGGGCCGCGCTCCGGCTGCGCTGGCAGAGGGCTTCCGCCGCGCTTACCAGGTATTCGGCAAGGAGTCCATTCCTCTGGCCATGGAGGTACACGGCTGCGCCTGCCCTACCTATGATATACGCAACCAGAGCACGTATTACATGGGAGACGAGGTGGGCGGCCTGGCCTATGTCACCAGCCACAACGGTGCCAGGATGGGTGCGGGCATCGGCTCCGGCCTTTCCGAGTCCGCCACCTTCTGTATCTTTGCCGCTATCCCCATGTTTATGCAGTTTGGCCCGCCGCCGGAAGTGGTGCGCAAATTCCTCAATCCCGCCTGCGGCTGGGAGCTTAGCGGGGATGAGGTCAAGGCCATAGCCCTGCGCAACTACTATTTCAACCGCTGCGTCAGCCTGAGGGAAGGCTATCACCCTACAAAAGATGACCGCCTGCCGGTGAGGGCTTTCGAGGAGCCGATTACGGATAAATACGGCACTACCTGGGTCTGGGACAGGGACAAATTCGAGGCTGAAAAGAAACGGCATTATACGCAATCGCTGGCACTTACTGAGACAGGTTTGCCTCCGCGGGAAGGGTTGAAAAGGATGGGGCTGGAATTCGTCATACCGGTGTTGGAACCGCTAAATGCCATAGGATGAACCGGAGGAGCATTTTCCGATAAATATGAAAATAGACGATAGCAAACAGTTAGCCTTTAGAGAATCCCGTTTGAGATCATTTATAAAATCCCTGGCATACCGCATAGTTTCCATATGCGGTACAAGCATCATAAGCTGGATCATCACCAGGGATATAGGGGAAACCATCTCCATTACTATAGTTATCCAGGTTTTTCTAGTTATCCTGTACTATTCGTCGGAGAGAATATGGAACAGGATAAACTGGGGCAGGCAAACCTATCTTACGTAATTAGCCTGCCTGTTCTTGAGTGGCAATATCTATTTAACCGGGAAGAAAAGAGCCCTGGCAAAATCATCTCGCGGCCCGATGTCGCGCTATGATTATGGCCCCAAATTATTGTTCATTGGCATAACCCGACAGCCTATCCAGCACGCCTTTGAGCAGATCCAGCTCTCTGCCGTAGCCTGCCCAGTCGCCCTCTTTGAGGTATTCCTGCGCCCGGTCGTAGTGCCTCTGAGCCTGAGCGATGAGAGTGGATATCTCATCACCGACAGCTTCACCAGGAGTCTCCGCGGGCGGTATGGCCGGCGGTATGATCGGCAGTACAGGTGGCTGCGCAACCGGCGGCTGGGCTCCCATGATAGCCTCCAGGCTTTGTTTCAAGGTGGGCTCCATGACAATGCGGTCGCCAATAGCCACAATCACCCGTTTCAGCTCGGGAAGACCGCCGGATTCCGACTGCAGGAAGACCGGCTCCACGTACAGCTTGGACTGCGCCAGGGGAACCAGCAGCAGGTTGCCGCGTATTACGCGGGAGCCGCCCCGGCTCCACAGGGCAAGCTGCTCGGTAATAACAGTATCCTGCTGGATACGGTTCTCGATCTGGCTGGGACCGTAAACCAGCCGTTCCTTGGGGAAAAGATAGGCCAGCAGAGTTCCATAGTACTGGGCGTCACTGCGCGCCGCCAGCCAGCCGATGGCGTTGTTTTTGTTCACCGGCGTAAAGGGAAGCATGAGCAGGAACTCCTCCTTATCCTCACCGGGCAGGCGCATAATGACATAGTAGGGCTCCACCGCCTGCTCCCGTTCAGCATAGACCTCACGGGGTATGGCCCAGAGGTCCTCTTTGTTATAGAACACGCGCACATCGCGCATATGATAGCTCTGGAAAACCTCCGCCTGGATCTGGAACATGTCCAGCGGATAGCGTAGGTGCTCCCGCAGCGACGGCGGCATGGACTCCAGGGGAACAAAAATGTCGGGGAAAATGGATGCATACGTCTGCATCAGGGGATCCGTGGGATCAGAGACGTAGAAAGTCGTGCTGCCGTCGTAGGCATCGATGACAGCCTTGACACTGTTGCGGATATAGTTCATTCCACCCCGGTAAGGCTCGGAATACGGGTAACGGTCGGTGGTAGTATAGGCATCCTGTATCCACATCAGCCTGCCATCCATTACTACCAGGTAAGGATCATTATCCAGCTGCAAAAACGGTACCAGCTGCTGTACTCTCTGTGTAATATTGCGACGGTACAGCAGCTTGCTCTCAGCAGTGATCTCGCTGCTGATGAGAATATTCAGATCACCAAATTCCCAGGCATAGGCCAGCCGGTTGATGAAACCGCCCACATCGACCCCTCTCTGACCCTGCCAGCGGCCATAAACGTTCCCTTCACCCATGGGGTAATCAAACTCGTCGGCTTTGGTGTTGACAATAACATGGTGATTTGTTTTTTCACCGAAGTAAATCTCGGGGCGCTGAATTTTGAAAACACCGGTAGGAGGTATATCCTTCATCCACAGAACAGGCAGCCCTTCCAGTGTAATTTCATTGACCGGACTCATGGCCAGCCCGTATCCGTGGGTAAACTGCAGGTGACGGTTCACCCAGGTCTGTGCCTGTACATCCAGTTTTTCCACCGAAAGCTCCCTGGCCGATATCATGACCTGGCGATACTGGCCATCGATAACATAACGGTCGACATCAACGTCATTGAAATCATAATACAGGCGGATGGACTGTATTTGATTATAGGTATCCTTGAGCGGACGCGTATCCCAGAGGCGGATGTTATTTATGGTCAGATCATTGTCCGCCACATCCTGCACCGTTGGCGCATCCTCAGCAGGAAAAGACTGCTCTTCTACACGGTTCAGCGCGAAGGCCTCCCTAGTAAAATCAATGCTGTAGCCGATATAAGGCCTTTCCAGCTCCAGCTCATTAGGCTGAACCTGCAGCCGCTGCAGCAGCGCCGGGAATATTGCTCCCACAACAATGGCAGCCACGATCCAGATACCGATCCCGTAGAGCGGCCAGCGGAATCTGCCCCGTATCACAGCAAGCACGACAAGTATCATAACTAGGACCACCACGCCGAGAAGAATCCACTGCGCCGGCAGCCTGGCATGCATATCGGCATATCCGGCACCAAAGACCACCCCCTCGCTGGAAAACACCAGTTCCCATATACCGAGCCAGTAACCCCAGGCAAACAGTGCCAGGACGGCCAATAACAGAGTACATAGATGTACCAGTATGGATTTAGTGGGTTTGATGCGTAAATTTTGCAGTGTATGGCCGAGGAGATAAACACCGACCGCTGCCAGCAAGGTAATGATCAGCGCCGCCAGAAGCCAGCCATGTATAAACTGCATAAAAGGCAGTGTGAAGACATAAAAACCGATCTCCTTATGGAAAACCGGGTCGGCCATTCCGAACTGTTGAGCATTGAAAAAACGCAGGAAGAGCGACCAGTTGCCCTGCGCTACCAGCCCGAAGATGAGGGCCATTACAGATGTGCCGCCGATGATAAGCCCTTTAAAAACCCTCTGGAATCTGCTCAAAACGGATACCGGCAGGGAGTCGCTGGCAACCTTCGGCACCAGTTGCTTTGCCAGAATCAGATTACCCAGCAGTAAAGCGCAAACGACGGCCGCCGCAATGAAGAAAACCGCTGCCCGGGTACCGATGATTGTTGTAAAGACACTGCTGTAACCCAGGCTGCTGAACCAGAGCCATTCGGTATAAATGCCTCTGCCGAAACCGAGGAGAATTAAGAGGATAAGTACTGCACCCACTACCCAGATAAAATTGCCGCCTGTCCGCCCTGCCCTGTGGGGACGAGAAGCCTTTCTCTCTCTGTAGTTGGGAAACAAGGACTGCCAGTCTCTATTCTCCATTTAAACCTCGCTTGATTATGGACGGGAAGAATTTGTCGTGAAGAGGAAAAACATAACCGCCACACTCTCTATTTTTTCACAGGTTAACACATGCCGAGTGTTATGGTCAAAAAGAGCCACCTGCAGGTGCAGCAGATCGCCTTTTAACCAGCGGGATCAGCAGCAACAGCGCCAGCAGGGAAGCTGCAGAAGCCATGATAAAGGCCCAGAAAAATGCCCCTGAGCGGTCAATTGACCAGCCGGAGACAATGGGGCCGCTGATCGAGCCCACTCCCAGGATAAATGTCCACAGCCCCATAATCCCCCCGATTGACCCCTTGGGGAAATAGTCGCCCGTGACTGCAGCATAAACCGGCCATACCGCTCCATAACCAAGCCCAAAAACAGTAGCGGTTATGCCCATGCTTAGAAAATCGCGGCAGAAGGCCATGCCCAGTGCGCCGGATGCCATGAGGGCACAGCAGACCATCATGACTTTAATCCTGCCCCATGTATCGGAGAGCGGGCCCAGAATCAATTTGCCCACCACTCCCGCCACAGCGATAATGGCAACCACGCCGGCGGCCTTTTCATAAGGCATATTGAGATACTGGACCCCGTAGGTGGGCAAAAAAGTAAACGGTATGATGACAGCAAAGCCCACAAATAAATAGGACAGGCCGATAAACCAGAACTTGCTGTCACGCAGGAATTTCCTGTAAACCTGCTTCAAAGGTTCCAGTGGGTGATGTTACTATCACGGCGACGCCAGAACTCATGGCTTCAACGGCGGTTATTAAAAACTCGTCCTCTGTAACTTCAGTTGAAGCGAAAATGTCTGTTGAGCGATAGTAGGCGGGTAATTCTTCGTCTGTAACGGCTCCAGTCAGGACAACCTTGTCATGTAGACTGTGTTTGTCAATTAGTTTCTCCAGTTTTTCTCTTTCGCTTCCTTTGCCAACCAACAGAAATAGAAAACTAGGGTCTTCTGAACAAACTATTCTTGCTGCTTCAATTAGTACTGGAAGTTTTTTCTTTGGGTCCAATCGGCAGACAGATAAAACGATGCGTTTATGGACTGAACGGTCTATAGGGATTTTTGTGCCGTCAGGTTTAAATCGGTTTCTATTTACCCCAACGGCTATAACAATTGGTTTATAGTTGTATTTTTCAAGGCATTTATCTGCTATAGCTTTTGATATGGATATCTGCAGGTTTGCATGTTTAGCGATTTTTGCTTCTAAGTCTGTGTATCCTTCAAAAATAAACACGTAAGGCACACGGAGAAATAATCTTACATATCGTATCATGAATGCTTCAAGCGTGCAATGGACTGAAATAACGTCGTAATCTATTCCTTCTAATTTTAGATGCAGTAACTTCAGAAAAGCTTTGACCGCAAACATCAAGGCATAAATCGGAAGACGTGAGTCTTGCCGCATAGAGCGAGAGTACACAGGTTCTCTCCAATTTTTGGTTACATACAATATTTTCATTAATCCTTTTTCAGCTCATCTCCCTGCGTTGTGAGAATGTGAACGTCATGGCCCCGTTTTGCTAGTCTATACGCCAATTCTTTTATGTGATTTTCAGTCCCACCAACATGGCATCCAACCCAACGGTTGAAGAACAAAATTCTGAACCTACGTCACCTCTATAATAATTCTTTTAACTGACTGTTTTTCCACATCTCAACTGCTCGTTCTAGACCTTCTTTCAATGTCACTGTTGGCTTCCATCCTAGCATAGCTTGTATCTTTGTGCTGTCTAAAACTAGGTATTTTGGATCCCATTGAGTGGAGCGCTGCGGATAGCCCGGCGGGTAACTTCCATATACAATTTTTCCTTTGAATGTTGTTATCTCCTTCACCATTTCGGTTAACTCTTTATTTGCAACAGGGTT
>CAZTHJ010000088.1:0-2399 GCA_964613565.1 uncultured Dehalococcoidales bacterium
GTAGCAGCCCCGGCATGGATGTGCTCACTCCGTAACGGCTGAAATTGATCTTGGCAGCCATGGTAATGGGGCTGGTGGCATATATCCTGAACAGTTCCCAGATGCGGGCATGGTCGGCATACAGTGGACCTTTGGTGCCGCGCACGGCGATGGCCTTGAGGTTCTTCGATCCCATGACCGCCCCGCCGCCCCATTTGGAGGCGCTGTGCATGAACTCCACGGTGGCGTTGGCATATCTCACCATGTTCTCTCCGGCCGGCCCGATGCACAGCACGCTGAAAAGCTCGCCGGTCTCCGCGTTGAGACGGTCGCGCAGGGCTACCTCGGTCTTCTGCTTCCACTTGCCCCACAGCTCTGCGGCATCGCGGATTTCCACCTTGTCGTCATAGATATACAGGTATACCGGTTTGCTGGACCTGCCCTTGACCAGTATGCCGGCATTATACTGTGCACTGACTATCTGGTCGCCCAGGTCGCCTGAGACGGCGCCCCTGCCCGCCCATCCAGTCAGCGGCGAGATAAAGCTCAGAATGGTCTTGGTGCCCATCAGGCCAGTGACGGGGCCTACGCCCACGTGCAGGATATTGTCAACGCCCAGGGGATCGGCTCCCTGCGGCACATTCTCCCAGATCAGCTTATTGGCCAGTCCCCTGGCCCCCAGGTATTTGCGCACGTCCTGCGTAACATCTATAACGCGGTGTGTTCCTTTGCTTAAATCCACTTCCAGCAGGTTAAACTTGATCTCGGCCATTTTAATCCCTCCCTTCAGGCTGCCACATAATATCCTTGGGCAGCGGATGCAGTCGTTTTGAGATGAGTTCGGCCTTGGCATCGGCATGTTTGCGCAGCATGTCCCGGATGGGATACCAGGCGCGGGCCTCAAAGTCCTTGAAATACAGCGCCCCCGTGGGGCAGACATTCACGCACTCCGGCTTGCGCTGGCCGCTATTCTCTTTATCGCACAGGTCGCAGACAAAAGGCATGGGCGAGAGCAGGGGGTGATTGCGAATGGCCTTTGCCGGGCAGGCCTCACGGCACTTCAGGCAGCTCTCTCCCAGGCATCTCTCAATGTCGATCACCATGTGCAGCAGCTTGTGGTCGAAGTAAACTGCCGGTGGGTTCAGGGGGCAGGCTTTTTCACACTCCCTTTCCTCGTCCTGGCACTGACTGCAGGTAACCTGGATGCCCTTGGAGATGGGCAGGCTGTACTTTCTCACCTGTATGCGTGCCAGGTCCTTATTGATCACGCCGAAATGCTTCATGGAGCAGGCCATCTGGCAGATGCCGCAGCCTACGCACTTCATTTCATCGCATTCAATACAGGCTTCTGCCCTGGGATTGGGGTAGTTTTCCTTGCCCCAGCCATCGATTTTAGGTTTAGCATCTTCTGTCATAAGCACATCCCTCCTAAATGATATTTATCAGAAAGAAACATAATGAGATTGCTGAAAAAGAGGTGCAGGAACCTTCCTGCCGAGGGTCCGGGGGTGTCCCCTAGCTTCCCGTTTCCCCCAAGACTGGGGGATAAAGAGGGTTGAATCTGAGTTTTTCATCATTCTTATAGTAGATACTACGATAGTGCTGTTTGTGATGGATTCAATAATACGCCTTTGGCTGGCGGGATGCCATAGGTTTTTGAAGTTATTTCGGCAAAAAGTAGTAGGGGTAGCAGCAACAGGCATTAACATTACTTAGTGAGTAGGCAGTTGCAGGATTTGTTTAAGAATGAACCGTGTACATGCCATCGCAGAGGTCATTGGTTTTAATCTATTATCATCCCCAAGCTATTGTTTATAGAAAGAAGAATTGCCTCTCAAAGATTTCATAGAAGCCCTATTGAATGCGGAACGTCAACAGCCACCTGATAATCATAAGCTGAAGTAAGAATGAACGGTAAACCTAACCAACTTAAACCAGTGTTACATTCTGGCATTGCATAGATTAATTGGGGAGAGGCTTTCCAGTAATATCCCTAAAGGCTATAGCTTTCTTAACGTTGTGGTTCAGGAAGCTGGTTGTATTTGAAGAACCAAGCTACAACGGCTGGCGTGTTCTTTAATAGTGTCTAGAATCGGTGCCGGGGGAAGCATGATACTGAGATTGTCCTGCGGCATTTGCTCTGACCGCAACCCTGCAAGCCAGAAGATTTGCTCGTTCTGAGGCAGTCTGCTGAGAACAGTTTTAATTGCATCGGCACCTGCTACATTGATTTGTACCCATCCATCTTCGGAGATAATATTTACATGGGAAACTATTTCTCCCAGCGTTTTATTGCGGTTAGTGCCCGTAACCAGGGTGAAATGCCACTGGCCCTCCTCCAACCACGAATACAGCTCGTATCCTTTCATGGAATGTGGAAGCTGGCCTGTTGCCGGTACCGATGGCTTGTTGGCCAACTT
>CAZTHJ010000088.1:2438-6044 GCA_964613565.1 uncultured Dehalococcoidales bacterium
GAAAGATATGACACCGCATTAACTTATGCTCGAAAAGGCTGGAGAGGGATAGCCCTGCTCAAGCTGGATGACTTTTGGCTCCTCAGTGCTGAGTGGCTTCACAATGACGATGCCGTCAAAGGAAATGGAAGAGATTGGCGTCCAGAAAGCACCCCAGTAGATGGGGCTCCTGTCGACGCAGACTACGAACGACTTGCCCCTCACCGGCACTTCCAGCTCGGAGATACGTTCAAAAGCGTTGGCAGTGAGCTTTATCTCATGTGTTTGTGCATTATAAGTAACAATATCGTTGATAGCTACGATGGGATGTTCCGCAATGTCAATGTGGCTTAAAACTGGCATCCGGTCAGGAGGAATATCTCCTTCGGTCAGGTAAACGGCAAATCCTTCACTATTCGAAGGCGTACAACCGCTCAATGCGAGAACCGTGCCGACTATAATAAGCAGAGTTAATCTTAAGGTGACGTGGCAGATATACTTTTTCATTAACGATTTAAAAACCCTTATTTAGTAATCCCATACTAAGGTATATGATATATATTTTAAAGCCCTGTCACCAGCCCCCTCTGCCTGAAGGCCTCGTACAGAACCAGCGCTGCTGCCACGGAGGCATTTAAAGACGTAATTTGACCTCGCATAGGTATGCGGGCCAGGCTGTCGCAGTTTTTCCTCACCAGCTCCGAGATGCCGCTGCCCTCGCCGCCAATGACGATGGCCACCGGTAGCTTGAAGTCCAGCTGGCTGTATTTGACCTCTGCAGCGGTATCGATGCCGTAGACCCAGACATTATTCTTTTTCAGAGTGATGATGGCCTGGGATATATTTGAAACCCTGGCCACGGGCACATACTCCACGGCGCCCGCGGAAGCACGGGTGACGGCAGCGGTCAGCCCCGCGGCTCTGCGGGAGCGGATAATAACTCCGTGCGTGCCGCTGGCATCGGCCGTGCGCAGGATGGCACCCAAATTGTGCGGGTCCTCAATGCCGTCGAGTATGCAGTACAGGGGAGGCTCCCCTTTTTTCTTCGAGATCTCCAGCAGGTCGTCCAGGCTGACATATTCCTTGGCTGCGGCATAGGCTATCACCCCCTGGTGTACAGAGGTAGAGCCGGCCACATCGATAACCTGCCGGGGTACGTATTCGACGGGCACTTTAGCGTCACGGGCCAGCTGCAGTATCTCGGAAATTGCGCTGTGCCGACCAATATCACGGGCCAGCAGGATTTTATTGATGGGACGGCCCGACCTGAGCGCCTCAATGACGGGATTCCTGCCCTCAATGGTGTCTGACATCTTTTCCTCTTTATCTCCCAGCGTTGTACGCTTGAATTAAACTTTAGATAGACAGGCTTCTTTTGTCAAGAGCCCTGGCGGCTTGTTAACCCGACGTGACAGAAGATGACATGGCTTTAGTGCCTGTCCATGTGCAGATTCAAGGTTAAACTTGATTGTTGACATGGGCTGATTTATATTACTAGAATCAATGCTGCGTCAGTTTCTGCTTTTCCTCAAATTCAGGCAGTCATTGAGCGTACATGGAGTCAAGGTCACTACATGGAGGGTGACCTTTCTATTTAGTTTGCCGGAAGCAATATGAAATATGCACTAGGCCTGGATATAGGCTCGGTCAATGTCAAGCTGGCGCTGATGGCAGAAGATGGCACGGCGGCCTGTCTTGATGAGGAGAAAATAGTATCTAATGCCAGGGCGGCGGTCAATGCCCTGCTTTCCCGCCTGGACGGCCAGTTTCCACTGGCCCGGATTGGCCATGTGGGCGTAACAGGCTCGGGTAAATCAGTGATACCCCGGGAGTTAGGCTGGGCAGAATACAGCAGCGCGCTGGCCTTAGCCTCCGGCCTGCTGCAGCATCATGCGGATGCCAGGACTATTATGCAGATCGGCGGCCAGAGCTCGCTGGTGATCACCCTTGCAGACGGGCTGAGGGAGCCCTGGAAGGTGACATCCAACCCGCTGTGCGCTGCGGGCACGGGCAGATTCCTGGAACAGCAGGCCTACCGCATCGGCGTGAGCATGGCGGATTTTGCCAGTCTGGCTCTGCAGTGCGACGAAAGCCCTCCCCGCATAGCCGCCCGCTGCAGCGTTTTTGCCAAGAGCGACCTGATTCACCTGCAGCAAAAGGGCGTGCAGGTGCCTCCGATGCTGTATGCCCTCTGTGAAAGCATTGCACGCATGGTGTCCTCGCTGCATAAAGGGACATTTGCGGAGCCGGTGTATTTTGTGGGCGGCGTGGCCGCCAACGGCGCCATCAGGAGAGCGCTCAACGATATGCTCTCGGCACGGAACGGGCATAGTGTAGAGGTATGCGTGCCGCAAAACTCACTCCACATTCAGTCCATGGGGGCGGCCCTGCTTTCCCTGGATAAGCCGGCGCAGGCGCGTTCCCTGCCGCAGGCAGATGCCGGCCAGCAATATTTCCAGACACCCGTGCTGGAAAAGGTTGCTCTTCCCGGCAACGGGGGAAAACTGGCCATCAGCCAGCCCTGCAAGGGCTACCTGGGTGTGGATGTGGGATCCACCAGCACCAAGGCCGTCATCCTTGATGAAACAGGCTGCATTATGGCCAAGAGCTACCTGATGACCGCCGGCAGGCCCATTGAAGCGGTGAAACAGGTTTTCCGCAACCTGCTAAGCCACGGGGCGGCCCATGTGTCGGTGGCCGGCGCGGGCGTCACCGGCTCGGGCAGATACCTGGTGGGTGGCTTCATCGGCGCCGACCTGATCAAGAACGAGATAACGGCACAGACCAGGGCTGCCGTGGAGATAGATGCCGAAGCGGACATCATTGAGATAGGCGGTCAGGACTCCAAGCTGGTGATCAAGCGCAACGGCGTGGTGGTGGATTATCAGATGAATAAGGCCTGCGCCGCCGGCACAGGCAGCTTTGTGGATGAGCTGGCCGAAATGCTGGGCGTTTCCGTGACCAATGGCGATTTTGCCCGGCTGGCCTTTAACGCACCCCATACCATTGACCTGGGGACAAGGTGCGCTGCCTTTATGGGACAGTCGGTAGCCTCAGCCCAGCAGGAGGGCATCTCCCTGGAGATCATCACGGCCAGCCTGGCCAACTCCATCGCTAAAAACTATCTCTCCAAGGTGCTGGGCAACCGCAAGCTGGGCAGCAGGGTTATCCTTACCGGGGCCGTATTTTATAATGAGGCCATCGTTTCCGCCTTCAAGGGGCAGCTGCCGGACAAGGCGCTGACCGTGGCTGCTCACCGTGAGGTCAGCGGCGCCATCGGCGCCGCACTGCTGGCCAGGGAGGCTATGTCGGGCCAGGCGTCGAAGTTCAAAGGCCTGCAGGCGGTCATTGAGGGCGAGTGCAAACTGTCCACCTTTGTCTGCAAGGGCTGTGACAATAACTGCACCATCACGCGCATGCAGATGAGCGATGATAAGCAGGCCTTCTTCGGCAGCCGCTGTGATAAATATGACAGCGCACTGGCCCGGGGGCCGCAACAAACCCCCTTTGACGAGCGGGAAAAGCTGCTCCTGGCGGGAATCAAAGAGGGTTCCCCCACTGCCCCCAGGGTTGGCATCCCGCGGGCATTGCTGGTATATGATTTTGCGCCGCTGTTAATCTCTTATC
>CAZTHJ010000089.1:0-358 GCA_964613565.1 uncultured Dehalococcoidales bacterium
CATATTTTTCCTTCTTTCCAAAATCATTAAAGCAGCGAAATTTGAAAATTGCGATAGTTTTTATTCATGATACATTTAGATTTGAAGCCTGGTTAGCAGGATTTAATAAACAGGTTCAAACAAAATACTGGAAATTGTTTATAGAAAGCAATTGGAATAAATACCACATTGCACCAACTACAAAAGGCGTTGATTCTATTCTAGATTGCGTTTTAATTGACAACTCAGATTTTAGTGATTTAGATAATTTAACAAAGCAAATAGAGAGAGGGACGTTGAGTTTTATTAAGGATATTGAGAACTACTTCTGGGGCATCGACCACTTATAAGGCAAAGTCCCTATCGAGGAAAGGGGGCC
>CAZTHJ010000089.1:378-5974 GCA_964613565.1 uncultured Dehalococcoidales bacterium
AACACATATAATGTTACCGGCGGGTTTTTAAACCCTTCCATCGCCCCAAGATCGGGGCAAGAAGGGGGTTGAAAATAAGTATTTCGGCATTCTCATTAGAATATTATTCATGGTAAAAGGCAGGTGAATCGTGATGCAGAGAGAAATCATTAATCTTGCGGACGGGCTGAATTTGCCGTTTTCTTCGGCGGTAAAGGCAGGCGGCTTCATCTTTGTCTCCGGGCAGGTGGGCCATATCGATGCGGAGGGGAAACCTGTGGCAGGCATCGAGAGCCAGACACGGCAGTGCCTGCAGAAGATGATCAGGGTATTGGACCAGGCCGGCGCCGGCACCCGGGATGTTGTCAAGGTGACTGTCTACCTGAGGAATGAAGAGGATTTCGCCGGCATGAACCGGGTCTATGCGGGCTATTTCCCCCAGGAAGCGCCTGCGCGTTCAACGGCCATTGCGGGGCTGGCCCTGCCCCCCATGCTGGTGGAGATGGATTGTATCGCATATAAGCCTCTTTAGAGGTCTTTTAGCATGAGTAAGATGCTACGGCCGGCCATGTTGCGTCAGCATCCCTGCGCCAATTTGACATTACAGGGTAAAAATGGTTAAATAGTGACTTCGTATGAAAGAAGAAGTTTATGCCATAGTTCAAACTGGCGGCAAGCAGTACAAGGTTACCCCCGGCAGTAAGGTAGATGTTGATTATCTGCATGCGGGCGAAGGCAAGGCGGTGGAGCTGGATCAGGTGCTTTTTATCGCGGACGGCGAGGAACACCTTATCGGCACTCCCTTTCTGGATAAGGCCATGGTAAAGGCTACCTGCACTGAGGAGAGCAAAGGGGACAAGGTGATTGTATTCAAGTACAAAAACAAGGTCCGCTACCGCCGCAAGAAGGGACACAGGCAGCTTTATTCGAAGCTGCAAATAGATGACATCATCAAGCCCGGCGGCAAGGTGATGGCAGCCAGGAAGAAGGCAAAGGCAGCAAGCGGAGGTAAATCCTAATGGCTCATAAAAAAGGCGGCGGCAGCACGCGTTGCGGCCGTGACAGCAATTCTCAGCGGCTGGGCGTGAAAAGGCATGGCGGTGAACTGGTCAACGCCGGCACCATCCTGGTCAGGCAGCGCGGCACCAGGATTCACCCCGGACGGAATGTAGGGCTGGGCAGGGACCATACCCTGTTTGCCACCATTACCGGCCAGGTGCAGTATGGATTTGCGTCAAAAAATAAAAAGAATGTCAGCGTTCAGGCGAAACAGCAATGAGAGAGAAGATTCATCCCAAGTATTTTCCCGATGCCAACGTGACGTGCTCCTGCGGCAACACCTTCAAAGTCGGTTCCACCAGGGAAAATCTGCGTATCGAGCTTTGCAGCAAATGCCATCCCTTTTTCACCGGCGAGCAGAAAATCGTAGATACGGCAGGGCGTGTTGAAAGGTTCAAGCGCAAATACAAGCTCACGAGCTAGGCTGGATTTGTTTGCTATAATCAGGAGCGGAGAATATCCGCTCCTTTTTGCTTTTAGAGGATAATTTTCAGTATGCCCAGAGAAAAGCCTTTTTATTATGGCGGCCAGGCGGTCATCGAGGGTGTCATGATGCGCGGCAGGAAGGCGCTGGCGGTAGCCGTGCGCCAGTCCAATGGCGAGATCAAGATAAGCCAGCAGGCGATTCCCAGCCTTTACAAGGGCAATCTGCGCCAGGTTCCCTTTTTGCGCGGCGTGATTGTGCTTATCGAGACTATGGTGCTGGGTATACAGGCGCTGTTTTATTCGGCGCAGGCGGCTGCCGCAGACCAGACGCAGGAGGAGATCAGCCCTGGCATGCTGTGGGGCACTGCCGCCGTCAGTATTGTCTTGGGCGTGGGTATTTTCTTTGTCGGCCCGCTGCTCATCACCAACCTGCTGATTTACCCGCATGTGCCCTCATCCATACTGGCCAATTTAATTGAAGGCGTGATGAGGCTGACCATCTTTATCCTTTACCTCAGGCTGATCACCCTCATGCCCGATATTAAAGTGGTTTTTGCCTATCATGGTGCGGAACACAAGGCGGTGAATGCTCTGGAGTCGGGCGTGCCGCTGGAGGTACAGGCTGTCAGGGGATATTCCACGGCGCATACGCGCTGCGGCACGAGCTTCCTGCTCGTCGTTCTGGTGCTGGCCATTTTTGTTTTCAGCCTGCTGGGCAAGCCGCCGCTGTGGCTGGGCATCATCTCCAGGATCGTGCTCCTGCCCGTCATCGCCGCCATAGGTTATGAGGTGATCCGCTTTGCTGCCGGGCATGTGGAGAGCAGCAGAATAGTCAAGGCTGTCATGTCGCCCGGTTTGGCGCTGCAGTCGCTCACCACCAGGGAGCCGGATGACCGGCAGATAGAGGTAGCGCTGGAGGCGCTTAAGCGCGTGGTGGCCATTGACCGCGGCGAAGAGCCCCTGGAACTGGCTATTTCAGGTCCTCAGGGCTGAATTCCGTAAAAAAGCAGCTCATATTGCCCGTGTGGCAGACTGGCCCGGCGGGATCAGCCTTGATCAGGAGGGCATCGCTGTCACAATCCTTGCTCATGGATTTCCACTTCAGCACATTGCCGGAGGTGGCGCCTTTATGCCACAGTTCCTGCCTGCTGCGGCTGTAGAACCATACCTGGCCGCTTTCCAGGGTCAGGCGCAGGGACTCTGCGCTGGCATAGCCCAGCATCAGCACCTCCCCCGTCTCGTAATGCTGGATGATCACCGGTATTAAGCCATTCTTATCGTATTTCAGCATGTCATGGGTACCTCGAATCAAACATTCTGTATTTGTTTCAGCGCCTCTCCCAGGTCCAGGTCGCCCGTATAGATGGCGCGGCCCACGATGGCGCCCTCAGCGCCGATCTGCGCCAGCTTCTCCAGATCCCGCATACTTGAAATGCCACCCGCTGCGATCACGGGCAGGCCCACGTCCTGCACCAGTTCCGCGATGGCATCAAATGAAGGTTCCGTGAGGGTGCCGTCCTTCTTGATATCCGTGTACATGATACGCAGCACCCCTGCCTTTTTCATGCCGCGGGCCAGGTCGATAGCCCTGGTGCCTGTATTCTTGAGCCAGCCGTGAGTGCTGACCAGGCCGTCCCTGGCATCAATGCTCACGATGAGACGCTGGCCGTAGAGGCGGCACAACTTTTTTACCAGGTCCTCCTTTTCCACTGCTATGGTGCCCAGGATAAGCCGGTCGACGCCCATATCCAGCAGCATTTTAACCGTGGCCTCGTCACGGATGCCGCCGCCGAGCTGGACGGGGATGCTGAGCTCTTTCACCATGGCGCTCACGGTTTTGATATTTTCCGGTTTTCCGCTGGCGGCGCCGTCCAGGTCAACGATGTGCATGCGGCGGGCGCCCATGGACTGCCATCTCAGCGCCACCTTTACAGGCTCCTCGGAGAAGACGGTTTCGCGGCTGTAGTCGCCCTGGTAGAGGCGCACGCATCTGCCGTCCCTGAGGTCTATGGCCGGTATTATTTCCATGCTGCAAACTATAGCAAAGACAGGCCCAATCTACAATTCATATTCCAGCATGCGACCTATGTTTAAGTGTATTCAAAGACTGCTGAAAAATAGGCGCAGGAACCTGGGTTTTTCAGCAGTCTCATTCAACCCTGACAGGGCTGGCATGATATGCGTCCCGTGTTGTGCTACAATATAGTGCGTTGTAAGCGCATGCCGCGGGAAATATCCACAAATCAAATTAAAATCGGCACGGGTTCCGCGCAGGCGGCTTACCGGTAGTCTGATTCGCCGTAGGGCGTTTGATCTGATCTGTTTAATTGCTGCTGTAAATGCTGGGTCTACGGGGAAAATGTTTGTATTCAGATACCAGACTGTGCGTCTTCAGCCGTGTCGTTATGCGTGTTTATTTTGAGACTGCTGAAAAAGAGGCGCGGGATACATCCTGGTTCTCTTTATATTAACAAACAAGAGAGATGAAAAAGGGGGTTTAAACGGATGAAAATTACCTTGAGCGTGATCAAAGCCGATGTCGGAGGCTATGTGGGACATGCCAGCTCGCATCCGGAGATACTGGAAAAAGCGGAAAAGGAAATGGCTGCCGCCAAGAAGTCAGGCATGCTGGTGGACTACTGCGTCATGCGTGTGGGAGACGACCTCGAGCTTATCATGACACATAAAATGGGCGAGGACTGTGGCGAAATCCATAAGCTGGCCTGGGACATTTTTTGCGCCTGCACCACGGTCGCCAAGAAGCTGAAGCTGTACGGAGCGGGACAGGACCTTTTAGCAGACGCCTTTTCCGGCAATGTCAAGGGCATGGGTCCGGGTGTGGCTGAAATGGAGATCACGGAACGCGAGGGCGAGCCGGTTATCATCTTCATGGCAGACAAGACTGCTGCCGGCGCCTGGAACCTGCCTCTGTACAAGATGTTTGCCGACCCCTTCAATACCATCGGCCTGGTCATCGCTCCCGGCATGCACAACGGTTTTTCCTTCGAGGTGCACGATGTCAAGGAAAGCAAAAAGATCATCTTCAAGGCGCCTGAGGAGATGTATGACATGCTGATGCTGCTGGGGGCGCCGGGCAGATTTGCCCTCAAGTCGGTTTACAGCCGTGACACGGGCAACATCGCGGCCTCTTCTTCAACGCAGCGCCTGTCCTATATCGCCGGCAGGTATGTGGGCAAGGACGATCCTGTCTGCATCGTACGTGCACAGGGAGAGTTTCCTGCAGTGGGCGAGGTTCTGGAGCCCTTTGCCAATGCCAATATAGTTCAGGGCTGGATGCGCGGTTCGCATCACGGCCCGCTCATGCCGGTGGGATTCAACGACTGCGACTGCACCAGGTTTGACGGCCCGCCCCGGGTCATCGCGGCCGGTTTCCAGCTCAACAGGGGCCACCTGGTGGGGCCGCAGGACCTCTTTGTTGACATGGCCTTTAACAATGCGCGCCAGACGGCGCTCAACCTGGCGGATGCGCTACGCAGCATGGGGCCTTTCGAGCCGCACCGCCTGCCGCTGGAGGAGATGGAATATACCACCCTGCCGCAGATGATGAAGAAGCTCAAGGGCAGGTTCGAGGAACTTTACTAATTCATGCCCGGGCTGCTCATCGCCACCTCAAACGCGGGCAAGCTCAGGGAGTACAGGCAGCTGCTTTCCGGGCTGCCCTTCGATCTGGTCGGCCTGGGTGAGGTCGGCATTACACACGGGGTTGAAGAGAACTACAGCACATACGAGGAAAATGCTTTACATAAAGCTATGAGCTATGCCGCTGAGAGCAATCTCATCACGCTGGCCGATGATTCGGGGCTGGAAGTGGATGCCCTGGACGGCGAGCCCGGGGTGAAGTCAGCCCGCTATGCGGGACAGAACGCTGGCGACCTGCAGAGGGTGCAGTTCCTGCTGCAGAAGCTGCAGGGCGTGCCGCGGCAAAAGCGTACAGCCCGCTTCAAATGTGTCATTGCCATTTGCCAGCCGCAGGGGGAATCTGGCATATTTAGTGGTGAATGTGCCGGCTATATTACGCAGGAGCCCGCCGGCGCAGGGGGTTTCGGATATGACCCCGTATTCTATTTTGAGGAGCTGGGCCGGACCATGGCGGAATTGGAGCCTGAGTTAA
>CAZTHJ010000090.1:0-5168 GCA_964613565.1 uncultured Dehalococcoidales bacterium
CCAATTTCTCCCAGTCCTGGGGGGGGGCGATGGGCGGGTTAAAAAACCCGCCGTTAACGGGTGAGATGGCCACGTCGTTGCGCTCCTCGCCATGACGATGTATCCCCCAGACCCTCGGCAGGAAGGTTCCTGCACCTCTTTTTCAGCAATCTCTTTAAAAACAACACTCAATATTATACGTTTATCCGACAAAATGCACTACCCTGCCGTTTCAGCGCCAGCCGTCATCCTCATCACAGATTTGGGCAATTATGGACCTGCCCTTTTCATTGCTGCCCCAGCACCCGAAAACAGTACGCGGCGCGCGGTATTTCCGTATGACTTCCCGCAGAGCCTTTTCCCCTTCTGTTTCATCTTTTGCAGATAGAGTAATCACAGACTGCGTGATATCTTCAATGGCGCAGTTCATCGTTTCCTCGCTGATGCTAATCCCGTCAATGAGGGCATTTTTACCCTGTATCTCCTGCAGTTGGAGAGAAACACCGTATTTAGCTGCGATAGCATCGAGATCCATGCGGGTCAGCGGAAGGGCGGGGCCTGCCACCGCTCCCAGCGGGAAATAGCGCAACACTGCAATCATTTCGGACATGACACCTCCTTCATCTCACTCCGTTTTTGTATCCAGTCGACGTATATCCAGATACTGGCCGTACCTGGTGCGGGATTCCTTGAAAAGCGGCCAGCTGCGCGTAAAAAAGTCCTTGGAGGGTTTGATCTCATAAGAAAAGTGGCGATAGATGCTCTCCGCAGAGAAGCGGTGCCACTGTAGTTGTTCATGGGGAAAGGTTACCTTTATTCTGCCATCCTCGATGGTTACGCTGCCGCGAATGGCACAGACCGGACATTCTACGGTCTGATTGTCATACAGGATTCGTATATCCCTCTCATGGCAAACCGGGCAGATGCCGGGATCACCCCTGTAGCTGTGGCCGCCGCTGCGGATAGCCTCAAACACTCCCCTACCGATATTGCCGGCCTTTTCCAGGGCCAGCTTATCAGCGGATGCCTCGCTGACGGCCTGTATATGTACCAGCGCTTTATCGATAATGTGCATGCCGAGCTGCAAAAACAATATAGTTGGCTGCAGGAAAGCATAGGATGTCCAGCCGCGGGTGGCATAGGGCACGGTCGATGAGCTCCATCCCCAGCTCCTGCAAGAGTAGATTCGGCTGGAGAAAGGCGTAAGTTGTCCAGCCACGTGTGGCATAAGGCACGATAATGGCAGCCGGCTTGCCCGTCATCTGAGACGGCTGGCTGAAAAGGATAAAAAGCCGGTCTATGAACTGCTTGATGACAGCCTGCACCTCGAGAAAATAACAGGGGGCGCCCAGTATCACGCCGTCATACCCGTAGAGATGCTTCAATAGAAAATCGAAATCATCTTTATCCTTATGTTTGCATACTTTTGTGCCAAAGAGACACTGCGCATCCCCTTCGCAGGGCAGGATGTGGTAGTCATTCCATCTGATTATGTCAACCTCTGCTCCCTTTTGCTGGGCAGCCATGAGGGCCTCTTTAACCAGAATTTCGCTATTGCCCAGTTTTCGACAGCTTGCAACGACGCCAAGTATCTTCATTTAATTCTCCTCTTCCTGCAGTTAAACGGCAAAACCCATTATAAAGAATAGCCAGTATCGTTTTCAAAGACTGTTTGCTTTCCTCAAAAAGCCTACTACCCTCCCTGCCTTAGCTCCGATCCGCCTAAAATGATATACTCTTAGCTGCGAAAATCGACAGACGTACAGCAGGAGAGAGTTTTCATGACCAAGGAAAGGGGCAAAAAACTCAACAGGGGATACGTGCAGGTATATACAGGCAACTGCAAGGGCAAGACCACAGCAGCACTGGGGCTGGCATTCCGCGCCATGGGGCACGGCTTCAAAACCTATATCGGGCAGTTCATGAAGGGCCAGGCATATGGAGAAATCGAGTCTGCTAAAGTATGCAGTTCCTGTATCACACTGGAACAATATGGCAAGGATACTTTCATTCATGTCCAGGACCCTCCAGCTCCAGAAGACTTGAAAATGGCGCAGGACGGCCTGGCCAAAGCACGCCTTGCCATGCTCTCCGGCAAGTATGATATCGTCATCCTGGATGAAATCATTACGGCACATCATTTCCATCTGATTACACTGGATGACATGCTTAACGTAATTAAAGATAAGCCGCAGGACATTGAGCTTGTCATGACTGGCAGGTATGCCCCCAAGGAACTTATAGAAGCGGCAGACCTGGTTACTGAAATGGTGGAGATCAAACATTATTACAAGAAAGGCGTGCCCGCTCGAGAGGGCATAGAGCGTTAGCTAAATACAATTTAGCCCTGCAGCATAGAAACCGCAGCCACTGTTCTTGACATGAACCTTTTTGCGACTAAAGTCGCAGTTAAAAATATATATTGTGAGAGTGCTGAAAAACTCGGGGGCGATGGGCGGGTTTAAAACCCGCCGGTAACGGGATGGGGGAAACCCCAGACCCTTGGCAGGAAGGTCCCTGCACCTCAGTCTATTCCAGCAGTCTAATTGTGTTAAAATGCAACAGTATATACACTAATAATCAGGAGCAAGTGAATATGTGCTGAGGCATAAACTGGAGTCTCGTTGAGGACTACCTTGAAGAACAGGATGAGAAAGCCCGCAAGGCTGAGGGGGAGAAATGCGGCGAAAATAAGGAAAACAGCGGGCACACAAGCACAGAACAGAGCTAGACCATTAATTTCCGTCCCGATATTGAAGCGGGGTTTTGCCGATTATCTGGGTACTATTTAATCCTTCTTGCTTTTAAATACAGCGCTGGCACGCGCTGAAATCAGTATCACCACAACCAGCACAGCCACGATAATGAGCAGTGTGGTCAGCGAAACCAGGCCCACCTTGAACTGAGCAGGAGTTGACCATGCACTGGCATTGCTGGCATAGTCAATAGCACGAACGCGCCAGTAGTACGGCCCCTCAGGCAATTTTTCATCATCAAATGACCTGTACTCCGGAGCGGCTAATTCAGTTTGTTCCATTACTACACCGTTAAAGTCAATATCCGTAGCAACCTGCATGTCATAGGTCACTCCGCTGGGGTCCATTACCTCGTTCCAGAAGAAATCCACCCGGGTATCACCAATAATGCCCATTGCCTTATTACTGATGGGAGATTTGATCCGTGGCACAGATGGAGGAGTTTTGTCCAATTCAAACATAGCACCTGAAGAGATATTGGCTGCATCCTTAACCACAACTTCGATATTTCCGCCCGTGGTTTTGGGAATCTTGAAGGTAGTAAGGAAAATGCCGTTTTCGCTCGTGCTCAATTCGCTGATTACCTGGATAGTGCCGAATTGTACAGTAATAGTACGCGAGCCGGAGAAGCCGCTGCCCTTCACCGTGACGGTATCTCCCACATTGCCGGCCAGCGGGCTAAGCGAGACCTTGCACATCACTGTGAGATTTTTATCAGTTATGCTAGCGGCCGTAGTGATTCCGCCATAGGCATCAATGACATGCGAGCCGTTGACCGTCTCAGGAACTATAAATGTTGAGTGCCAGAGGCCGTTTGCATCCGCAGTAACGGCATCACCCTGCTTGACACCGCTGAAGGTAACGAAGATGTTATTTTCGTTGGCGGCAAAGCCCGTTCCGGTTACAGCCACAGTGTCACCGACATAGACGGAAGTTTTATCAATGCTGATGCCAGACACCACGGAAAAGCTGACATCCGCAACCGAAGTGGCAGCTGTAGTATTGCCCAGCGCGTCAATGATATAGGTGCCGCTGTGAGTGCTGGGAACATCAAAGGTGGTGTTCCATGATCCCGCGCTATCAGCAGCTATGGCAGTCCTCATCTCGGCGGTGCCAAACATAACCTTGATGCCTGCCTCAGAGGCCGCAAAACCGGAACCCTTGACGGTAACCGTACAGCCCACACCGCAAGAAATTGGCGTTACGCTAATGGCCGGGGTAACTGTAAAATTTTTATCTCCAACGCTGGCAGTAGTAGTAGTGGCGCCGGACGCATCCACCGCATTGGTGCCGCTTTTCGAGGCAGGAACATCAAAGGTGGAGGACCAGGAGCCAGTGGCGCCCGCGCTAATACCGGTCTTGATGTCGGCGGCAGCATAGGTTATCTTGATGCTGGCTTCACTGGCCAGAAATCCCTTGCCCGTAACGGTGACGGTGGTGCCCACGGTCCCGGTCTCAGGGGTTATACTGATTGACGGTAATACAGTAAAAGGTGCAGTTGGGTAAACTACACCACCCGGAGTAATTTCAACTCGTAAATCATGTGTGCCCCCCGCACTCTCAGGAACAGCAAAGTTAACAGAACCTCCCGAAGGCACGGTACCACTTTGCAGGCCAGTATTATCCCAGTATATAACATACGCACCCGCTGTCATGCCCGACACTGTAATGGCGGCGCCGACAGTACCCTGGGTAGCACTCAGACCTGCAGCGTCAACCGGGTAAAGGGGAAAAGAGAAAAGGGACAACAGGATTATGCATAATCCTAGAATGAGGGCTCTGGACTTCGTCATAAATAATAACCTCCAAAAATAATTCTATTTCCCCAGCACACGTCTCATCTACCACTGTCCTTTTCATCTACCACATCAACCTATTGATTCCATTATAGACAAAATAATAAAAATGTACAGCTTTTGGAATAGATTAGGAATAGATTCAGGGAATGGTTATGGAATGATATTTAACTCTGGCCGGCATTAATCACAGAGTTAATTTTTTCTTCCAGTGATTTCAGATCGAATGGTTTGGCCAACATTTGCAGATTGTATTTATGCAAAAATTCCCTGATATCGCTCCCCAGAATATCGCCGGTGATGATAATGATTTTCCCGGCCAGGAAGCCCATTTGCTGTGTGATCTGAGAGTACAGTTCCATACCGCTATCACCGGGCATCCTTATATCCAGAAGGACAATATCATAGCTATTTTTATGCAATAATTGCATGCCCTCTTCCCCTGAGACAGCTGTTTCAACAATGTGTCCCAGTTGCCTCAGCATAGCTTTTAGCACATCGCGAACAGCGATCTCGTCGTCAATTACCAGAATCTGTTCCATACAGTGTCAGTTCGGCCCTTGTTCCGTGCGGATCGAGCGGGACCAGGCGCAGGCCGCCCCCGAGCGTTTCCAGGACTTTTTTCGAGACCGGCAAC